>DASTGL010000073.1:0-14116 GCA_035719145.1 Solirubrobacterales bacterium | reverse complement strand
GCGAACTCTACGGCCGCTACCTCTACGGCGACCTCTGCCAGGGGGAAATCCGCTCGTTCTGCCCCGCCGCCCCCGCGGCCACCGACCGCGCCGAGGGCGTCCAGGTGGACAACCTCAACTCCTTCGGCCAGGACTCTTCGGGCCGGCTCTACGCCGTCTCCGGCAACGGGCCCGTCTACCGGTTGGCGGGGACCGGCGGCGCCCCCTGCCCGACCGCGACGCCGATCTACACCCCCTCACCGACGAAAGCGCAGTCCCCGTCCTTCATCGGGATCCGCGCAGCCAGCCGTAAGGTCAAACGCCACCGTCGCGGCCTGATCAGCGTCTTCGTGGCGCCCTGCAACGGCCGCCGCGGCGACCCGGTGACGCTCTGGCGCGGACAGCGGAACCTCGGCACCCGCTATCTCGACCGCGCCTGCTCGGCCCGCTTCCGGCCCCGGATCGACCGCCGCGCCAGCTTCCGGGCGACGGTCAGGGCCGACGCCGACTACCTGCCGGCGATCTCGCGCAAGCTGACGATCAAGCCGGTCCGGCGCCACCGTTAGCACGAGACCGCGAGGAACCGGAATTATTCCGGGTCTCCGCGGTCTCGCGAAGGTCTAGTAGCTGCCGCCGAGCTTGCGGTGGTCCCAGGTGGCGGTGCGCAGGGCCGGGAAGCTGATCGCCACCCGCTTCGGCGCCTGCGCTTCCAGCGCCGCTTTGGCGTCGCCTTCCACCGCCGAGATCCCCTCCGCGTAGCGGACCGTCAGCTCTTCGGCGAAGCCGAGCACGGTCTCGAAGTCGCGGTGGATGACCGCCTCGGATTCGACCATTGCCCCGCGCAGCTCCTCGTAGGAGCGGCCGGCCTCGACCAGCACCGTCGCCCGTGGGTCGCGTTCGAGGTTGCGCACCTTCTGCGACTTCGCGTAGGTCCAGATCCAGATCGTCTCCCCCCGGGGCACGAACCAGAGAGGCATCGAGTGCGGCCAGCCGCGCGGCCCGAGGCTGGAGACGACGGCGATCCGCTCCTCCCCCAGCAGCTCGCGCAGCTCCGCGTCGCTGAGCTTGATCTGGTCGCGCCGGCTCACCCGCAGGACTCTAGGCGGCGGCGGGCTGGAAAGAGCGGCGGTAGGCGGTGGGGGTGGTCGCGGTGGCACGGCGGAAGTGGTCGCGGAGCGAGGCGGCGGTGCCGAAGCCGACCCGCCAGGCGACCTCGTCGACCGGCAAGTCGGTCGCCTCGAGCAGCCGCCGCGCCTCCAGCACCCGCTGGGCGAGCAGCCACTGCAGCGGCGTCGTCCCGGTCTCGGCGCGGAAGCGGCGGGCGAAGGTGCGCGGGCTGACGCCAGCGTGGCGCGCCATCGCGGCGACGTCGAGCGGCTCGGCCAGGCGCTCGAGCGCCCAGCGGCGGGTCGGCTCCAGCGAGCCCGCCGGCTCCGGCAGCTGCGGCTTGAAGAACTGCGCCTGGCCGCCCTCGCGGTGGGGGGCGGCGACCATGTGGCGGGCGACCCGCTCGCCCGCCTCGGCCCCGAAGTCGCAACGGATCACGTGCAGGCTGAGGTCGATCCCGGCGCTGAGTCCGGCCGAGGTGAGGACGTCGCCTTCGTCGACGAAGAGGGCGTCGGGGTCGACATCCACGGCCGGGAAGCGGCGCGCCAGCTCCTCCGCCCAGGCCCAGTGGGTGGCGGCACGGCGCCCGTCGAGGAGGCCGGCCTGGGCGAGGCCGAAGGCGCCGGTGCAGACCGAGAGCAGGCGAGCGCCGCGCCGAGCCGCCGCACGGAGGGCGTCAAGGGCCGCGGCCGGCGGCGGCTCGAAGAGGGCGGCGTAGCCCGGGACGACGATCGTGTCCGCCCGCCGCAGCGCCCCGAGGCCGCTGTCCGGGGTGACCGAGAAGCCGCTCGTCGTCTGCACCGCGGCCCCGTCCAGCGAGCAGGTGGAGAACCGGTAGAGGGGCGCGCCGGAAGGCTTCGCCGCCAGCTGGAACGCCTGCGCGGGCGCGGTCAGGTCGAAGGCGACGAGACCGTCGAGGCAGAGGGCGACCACGCGATGCGGCATGGCAGGAATCTAGCGAACATTGTCATTCCTGCCTCTGGCGCAGAGGTTCGCAGGCCGCGAAGATCGTCTGCATGGAAATCGCCCTGCTGATCTACGACGGCCTCGCCCCGCTCGACGCCGTCGGCCCTTATGAAGTCATGCGCAACGTCCCCGGCTGGACCGTCCGCACCGTCGCCAAGCAGCGAGGGGAGGTGCGCGACGAGAGCGACACCCTCGGCCTCGTCGCCGACCGGGCGCTCGGCGAGGTGACCGCTCCCGACCTGGTGCTCGTCCCGGGCGGCGCCGGCAACCGGCCGCTGCTGACCGACGAGGAGCTGCTCGATTGGCTGCGCGAGGTCGATCGCGCGACCAAGTGGACGACGTCCGTCTGCACCGGCTCGCTCCTGCTCGGCGCCGCCGGGCTGCTGCAAGGCAAGCGCGCGACGACCAACTGGGTCGTGCTCGATGCCCTGCGCGAGTACGGCGCCGAGCCGGTCGGCGGCCGCTTCGTCGAGGACGGCAAGATCGTCACCGCGGCCGGGGTGACGGCGGGCATCGACATGGCCCTGCACCTGGTCGCCCGCGAGCTCGGCCCGGAGGTCGCGCAGGCGGTCCAGCTGGGGATCGAGTACGACCCCGACCCGCCCTTCGACTCGGGCTCCCCGGAGAAGGCGCCGCCGGAGATCGTCGAGCTGGTGCGGCGGGTCGCTACGCCGCTCTAGCGGGCGAAGCTGACGAAGGCGTGCCAGGCCGGCTTCGGCCGGAAGCTGCCCCCGCGCCGGAAGAGGCCGGTCGAGTCGCAGAAGCTGCAAGTGCCGGTCGCGTCTTTCCAGGTGAACCAGTCGACCTGCTGGAGGTTGAAGCGGTGGCGGCGGGCGAGCAGGTAGCGGTAGGCGCGCCGCAGTTCCCGCGCCTGCCCGTGCAGGCCGACCTCGAAGGAGACGACCTGCGGGTCGTCCTGCGAGCCCCAGCCGAGCTCGGTCAGGTAGAGGCCGGAGCGGCGGTCGCCGTGGCGGGCCATCGTCTGCCGCACGCCTTCGACCAGCGAGGCGAGGACGCCGGTGTCGGCCGCGTAGGGGTGCAGGGCGACCGCGTCGAAGTCCGCCTTGACGCCGCGCACGCGGTAGAGGCGGTCGAGGAAGTCGACCGCGTCCAGCGCCCGCGGCGGCCCCTCACCCGGGTTGCCGAAGAGGCCGCCGAGAACGAGGTCGGCGCGCGGGTCGGCCCGGTGCATCGCCCGGTGGGCGATCGCCAGCAGGCGCGCGTAGCGGCCGGGCGAGACCGGGTTGGCGAAGTAGAAGAAGTTCTCCTCGTTCCAGATCTGCCAGGCGCGGATCGGCAGCCGCGGCAGCGGGCGCTTGGTGCCGGGGCCGTGTTCGGTCCAGAACTCGCCGCGGCGGCCGTAGCGTTCGACCGCGGCGCCGACGAACTCTTCCCAGGCCTGCCGCTGGCGGCGGTTGTCGACCGGCATCCGCCGGAAGTCGCGCGAGAGCCAAGCCGGCGTCGCGAAGAGGAAGGGCAGCACTTCGAGATGGTCTTCGGCGGCCAGCGCGACCTGCTGGTCGAGGCCGCTCCAGTCGTAGCCGCTGGTCCGGGTCGGCTGCACCGCGGCCCAGGAGACCATCAGCCGGATCGTCTCCACTCCCCCGCTCCGCATCCGCGCCATGTCCCGCTTCCCAATCGTCGTCTGCGGGACGATCCCGAAGAACCCGCGCGGCAGCGCCTGCGTCGCCGCAGGCGTCAGCGCCAGGAGGACCAGGCAGAGGGAGGTGAACAGGGTGGCGCGTCGCACTCCGATCCCAAACCCGGCGGGCGCCCCGAAGTCGCGCCTCACAGGGAGCCGGCGTCGGCTAGCCAGACGCTTTCGAAGCTGAGGCGCGTGTGTTCGGCGATCAGGTCGTAATCGCGGTCGTAGTGCAAAACCCCGCCGCCGACCAGGTGAGCGCAGGCGGCAATGACCAAGTCGGTCGGGGCAAGGCGGTGATGCCCCACCGTCGCCAGTTCCCGTTGCGCGTCCAAAGCGACCCTCTCCACCGCCTCGTCGACCCGCAGCCGCGGCAGTTGCTCGAGCCGGCGCATCAACGTCCCGTGGTCGGGAGCGGAGCGGGCGGAGTACCCCGCCTCGAGCAGGAACGACAAACAAACCGCCAACCGCCCTTCCCCGAGCCAGCCGAGAACAGCCTCCATCCGATCTTCAGGTAGATCCCCGATCAGCAGTCGCGACCAGGCGGAGTTGTCGAGCAGCAGCAACCTATTCGTCGTAGTTGGCGACCAGGCCCAGGTGCTTGACCTCTTCGGCCGCCGCGAGGTCGATCTGCGGTCCATTGCCGCACCGAATCCACTCGGCGATGTCTTCACGCGCCTGACGGGCGGGCTCACTCTGAGCCCTCAGCTCGCGAATCTTGTCTTCGGCTCCACGAATGACTAAGTCCGCGAGCTCGACCTTCTCTCCCCCCTGCAACCTACGAAGCTCGTCGAGCGCCGCCCTTACGGGGTCGGTCTCGGTGATCATGTGGCGGGGTCGAGTAGTCGGCACGGCGCTAGTGTAGCACCGTGCAACACCGATTCACGAGGGCGGCACCAGCTCCAACTCCCGCCACGGGCCCTCGCCGCGCATCGGCTGGGTGCGGCCCTCTAGCCAGTCGGGCTGGAGGTCGTCGTAATGGGGGCTGGCGGGGTGGCCGGACTGGCCGGTGAACATCTGCCAGCGCGAGCTGTCGGGGTCGGTCGGGTCGGCGATCATTCGCCAGCTCGGCGCCCAGACGGCGTTGTAGGGGTCGTTGGGGTCGTAGGCGATCTGGCTGACCGTCTCCTGGGCGCCGCCGGCGCGGAGGCGGCGGTTGAGCAGGCGGTCGAAGAGCGGGTTGGCGTCGCCGAGGGCGTGCGGGAACTTCATCTCGTGGACGTGGCCCCAGCGCCACTGCTCGGGGTCGGGGCCGAAGCGGTCTGCGAGGTCGTCGAGCGCCCCCGCCAGCGCCTCCAGCACCAGGTCCTCCCAGGGCCGGCCGATCAGCCGCGGGTCTTCTTCCTCCCACAGCGCCATCAAGTGCGAGTGCCAGCGCCAGGGCGAGGTGCTGTGGGCGGTGAAGCCGTTGTCGTTGCGGTCGAGCCAGCGCTCGCAGAGGTCGCGGTCGCCGATCGCCGCCCGCGCCACCTCGCGCGCCAGCCGCAGCAGGAAGGCCTGGTAGATCGTCCCGGCGATCGTCTCGCGATCGAGGTTGCCGTCCCAGCTGCGCAGCCGCTCGATCGCGCTGCGCTCGCGCTGCCCGCGGGGGTGCAGGCGGCAGAGCCGACGTGCCGCCTCTGCCCCGGGGATCGAGTAGTTGTCGTTCTGGATCGCCTCGAAGCTCTCGTGGTCGTGCTTCTCGCGGGCCTCGATCAGTTCGGCGATCCGCTTGGCGCGGAAGCCGTCGAGCCAGTCGCTGGTGATGTGGTGCGGGTAGTCGTCGCCGACGATGCGGTTGTTGGCGGTGACGAGGTAGCCGCTCTCAGGATCGACCACCTCCGGCAGCTCGTCGTAGGGCACCGTCCCCTCCCACTCGAACTCGCCGGTCCAGCCGGGCTTCGGCAGGTCGGGCGAGCCGCCGCGCCGCATTGGCAGGCGGCCGATCAGCTTGTAGCCGATCGAGCCCTGGCGGTCGGCCCAGATCATGTTCGAGGCGGGCGAGGTGTGGCCCTCCAGCTTGGCGACCAGCTCCGGGCCGGAGCCGATCTCGAGCAGCTCGAAGATGCCGGCAAAGGCGGTCGGTTCGGAGAGCGTCTGCCAGGCGAGCGCCAGCGGCTCGGCCTCGTCGGCGCCCAGCGCGGCATTGACGATCGGGCCGTGGTGCGTGCTCCGCACCTCCAGCTCGACCGGCCGCTCGCGGCCCTTGACGACGATCTCCTCGCGCTCGACCCGCAGCGGCCGCCACTCGTCGCAGAACAGGTAGCTGTCGCCCTCGATCCGCTCGACGAAGAGGTCCTGGACGTCGGCCATGACGTTGGTGATCGTCCAGGCGACATCGTTGTTCTGGCCCATGTAGACGCCCGGCATTCCCGGCATCGAGGCGCCGCGGACGAAGCGGCCGTCGTGGCGCAGCTCGATCTCGAACCAGATCCCCGGCATGCTCGGCGGCAGGTGCGGGTCGCCGGCGATCAGCGGCGTGCCGGTGGCCGAGCGCTCGCCGGTGACCGCCCAGTTGTTGGAGCCCGAGGCCTCGGTGGCGAGGCCGATCGAGCGCCGCACGGCGTCGATCTGCTCGACCAGCGGCATCCCTTCGCCGCTGAACGCCGTCTGGTCGACGACGGGGTTGCCGGCCGGGTAGACCGGGTCGAGCCGCGCCGCCAGCTCCGGCCCGAGCTCGCGGACCATGTCGGAGCGCAGCAGCTCCCGCTCCCAGTTGGTCGAGAGGCCGAAGGCGAGGAGCTTGCCGAGGCTGAGGATGTCGACCGGTGTCCAGGGCTCCCAGCCCAGCCGCAGCACCTGCATCTCGAAGGGCAGCGCCCGCGCGTCGGCGGCGGCCTGGTTGACGCCGGCGCAGAAGCGCTCCAGCTGCGTCCGCAGCGCCGGGTCGAGCTCGGCCTCCTCGCGCCGGGCAACCCGCCGGATCCCGAAGGTCCGCATCAGCCGGTCGACCGCCAGCCCCTCCTCCCCCGCCATCTCCGCCACCCGGCCCGCGACCACGCGCCGGTAGAAGTCCATCTGCCAGAGCCGTTCCTGCGCATGGCAGTAGCCCTGGGCGAAGAAGAGATCGTCCTTCACATCGGCCTCGACGTGCGGCACCCCCCAGCGATCGCGGCGAATCCGCACCGGCCCGTGCAGCCCGTCGACCTCGATCGTCCCCTTCACCTTCGGCAGCGGCCGGCGCAGCAGCCGATGCCAGAGGACAGCCGCGGCAGAGCCGGCGAGACCGAGCGAGACGGCGCCGCCGATCAACCCAGCCTTCTCAACCCCTCGCATCTCCCGGCGCCCGCCCATGGTCCACTGTGTATCACGCCTGGCCAGGCAGCCAGGATCTACTCCCGCAGGTCGTCCGGCAGGCGCCCCTCCGCCTCCAGCTTTTCCAGGTGAGCCTCCATCGCCATCGCCGCCATCGGCAGCAGCTCGATCGGGATGTCGTCCCAGACGGTGGCGAGGAGGCTGGCGCGGGAGCGCTCGCCGGCCTCCAGGGTCTCGAGCAGGCGGCGCTCGCGCATCTGGCGGTGCTCTACGTACTCGGCGAGCTTGGCGGCGGGGTCGGTGATCCAGGGGCCGTGGCCGGGGGCGATCAGCTCGATCTCCTGTTCCTGGAGGAGGGCGAGGGAGTCCATGAAGGCGGCGAGGGAGTTGCCGCCGGGCGGGACGATCGTCGAGCCGAGGCCGAGGACGAGGTCGCCGCTGAAGCAGACGCCGGTCTCGGTGAGGAAGCAGACGTGATCCTCGGCGTGCCCGGGGGTGGCGAGGGTGCGGAGGCCGAAGTGCTCTTCGCCGCCAGACGGCAGGACCACCTCTGCCTCGAGCTGGTCGGCGCCCTCGGTGTGGTCGCCGTGGGAGTGGGTGAGGAGGACGAGCCCGATGCCGCCGCGCTCTGCGGCGGCGCTGCGGATCGCCTCGAGGTGGGCGCTGTCGGCCGAACCGGGATCGATCACCACGCAGGGGTCGGAGCCGAAGACGTAGGTGTTGGTCCCTTCCAGCGTCATCGGCCCCGGGTTGGGGGCGACGATCTTCAGAACCTCGGGATGATCCGGCGCCTCGTTCATCGACGACTCGCGGACGAGTGGAGAGTTAACCGTCCTATAGCGAGGTTAACTCGCCTCTTGTCAGGCGGCCTCGGCTTCTTTGGCGATCGCCTCGCGGGCGTCTTTCGGCTCGAGCACGACGAGGTCGCCGGCGCCCCGGAGGATCTCTCGCACCAGCCACGGCTTACCCGCGTAGGGCAGCTCGACGACGACGGCGCCGTCGGCCAGCTCCTCGACCACGGTCCGCTCCTCGCGCAGCCAGCGGGCCCGCTCCGGCGAGACCCAGACCCGGGCCACCTCGGCGGTCGGCACCTCGCCGTGGGTCATCCAGCCCTCGACCCCGGCGAACTCCTCGACTTCGGGGCGCGGCTCGAAGGTCTCATCGGAGAGCTTCGCCTCTTTGACCCGGTCGAGCTTGAAGTGGCGGACGCCCTCTTTGGTCAGGTCGTAGCACTCGACGTACCAGCCCTCTTTGCCGTTCTCCAGGCGGTAGGGCTCGACCCGGCGCTCGGTGAACTGGTCCTCGTTCTCCTTGTAATAGGAGAGCTCTAGCACCCGGCTCTCGGCGATCGCCTGGTTGACGAGGCGGGCGACCTCGGCGTCGCCGCCGCCGGCCGAGGCGATCTCCAGGCCCTCCTCGGAGGGGTCGTGGCCGAGCGCCTTGACGATTTTCGCCCGCGCGGTCTGCAGGTCGGACTGCGGCAGGTGGTCGCCGAAGAGGTCGATCGCCGCCACGAGCGCCTTCGCCTCCAGCGGCAGCAGCCGCGCCGGGCGAGCGAAGTTGTCGCCGTAGGGCTGCGAGTCGACCTCGATCTCGTCGCCGATGATTTCCGCGTAGAGGACGTAGGTGCCGCCGCCGAAGTTGACGACGTTCAGCAGGTCGATGTCCTCGCGCAGCTCCTCGGCCGTCAGCTCGAGCCGGTCGCGCAGGTCGGCGGTCTGCAGCCGCTCGCCCTTTTTCGCCGCTTCGATCAGCAGGCCAGCGAGGGTGACGAGGCGGGCGAAGCGCTCGGGCCGGATTGCCGCCTCGCCGCGGCCGTTGGAGCGGCTGCGCTTCGGCTGCTCGTCGAGCGGACGGTCGACGATCTTCGCCGGGCTGAAGCCGTTCTCGTGGCGCGCCTTCAGCAGCTCGCGGCGCTTCTCGGTCTCCTCGCGGAGGTCGTCGGGACCGAGCACCTCGGCGTTGGCGCGCCAGCGCAGCACCCAGGCGATCAGCTCGCGCTCGGAGGCGTAGCTGGTCTCGAAGACGCGGCCCTTGCCGGGAGCGTTGTCGGACTTCTTCGCGTTCCGCAGCTCGCCGTAAGTGCCGTAGTCGCGTTCGATCAGCCAGGCGATCCGCTCGCGGATGAAGATCTTCGCGGTGCCTTTCTCCTCCCCCAGCTGCCAGTCGGCGCGGCTGCCGTAATCGCGGCGGTCGAAGTCCTCCGGCGGCGAGAAGTCGTGCTCGGCCTTGGAGGCGTAGCCGACCTTGCCCTGGATCCGCGAGAGGCGGAAGACCCGGACCGCGTCGCGCTCGTGCGAGTGGCCGATCAGGTAGAACTGGCCGCCGCGGAAGACCAGGTGATAGGGGTCGACCTTGCGCTTTTCGGTCTCGCCCCGCTCCATCGTGTAGTAGGTGAACTCGATCGTCTTGCGGCGGCTGATCGCGGTCTCGATCTTCGAGAGGCGCTGGGAGAGGTCGCGGCCCCCGGCCGAGGCGGTCATCGCCATCTCGACCGGGGCGCGCTCGCCCTCCTGCAGCGGGTTCGGGTGGCCCCAGGCGACCTGCTGCAGCGCCAGCCGCAGCGGCTCGGCGTAGGCAAAGCCGCCGTCGGTCAGCAGCATCAGCGCCGTCGAAAGCGCCGCCAGCTCGTCGTCGGAGAAGGAGATCGGGTCGAGGTAGAAGTTCTCCGGCGGCAGCGAATAGAGCTCGGCCTCGAAGAAGCCCTCGCCGGGCTTCTCGACCCCGAGCTGGATCCCCAGGCTCTCCAGCTCCGCGCGATCGGCGTAGAAACGGCGCGCGAACGCGTCGTCGTTCATGTCGCTGTAGCCCTCTACCTCGCGCTTGATCTCGAGGGCCGAGACCGGCCTCCCCTGAGCCATCAGGAACGAGATGAGAGAGAGCTGGCGGATCAGCTTCTCGGTGTCCTTCGCCACTGAGCGGCAGGATAGTCTGCGCGCACCGAATGGAAGTCCTCCGAAACCTCTTCGGCAACCTAACCGCGGGCATTATCCGGCTTTTGGTGACCGTCGGAATCCTCGCAGCGGTCTATTTCTTCGTCGTCAGGCCCGCTTTGGACGCGGTCAAGACGGTCAGCCACGAAACCAACGAAAGCGTTCAGAAGAGCCTCAAGGAAGCCAATTTCGGCGACATCAGCAAGTCGATAGAGGACGTCAACCGGCAGGTTCAGCGCGAAATCAAGAAGTCACTGCGCCACGCGCCGAGCCACAGCGCCGCCGACAAGCTGATCCGCTGCATCCAGCGCGCCCACCAGGACGTCCACAAAATCGAACGCTGTAACGAGCGCTACAGCTGAGCGGGCAGCGCCTTTAGATCTGCGTAGCGAGGAGACCGATCAACGAGGCGATTATCCCCGCAGCGCTGACGATCAGGGCGAGCTGCATGCGGTCAAAGCGCTGGTTGAGTTCACTGAATACAGAATGCGCGCAGAAACTAGAAATTGCCGCGCGACTTCGTGCCTAATCTGGAACTCAGGCGGCGCGCTGGGCAAAGAAGGCGCTGCCTGACAACGCCCGGTCGAAGCCCGACCAGGCCTCGCCGGCGGGGAGCTGGCGCTCGATCCGGTCGAAGCTGCCGAGGCGGCCGCCGAGGTTGTCGATCATGTGGACGAGGACGGCCTCGCGGGTGGCGGGGACGACCGGCGAGCCGTGTTCGAGCGAGCCATGGTGGCTGAGGATGATGTGGAGGACGCACTGGGCGAGGCCCGGGTCGAAGCCCGGCAGGTCCTCGATCGCGCGGCGCACGGTGTAGTAGCCGAGCGGGATCTCGCCCTGGAGGCGGCCGGCGTCGGTGAGGTCGATCGCCAGCGGGTCCGCGTTGTAGGCGACGCACTTGCCGATGTCGTGGAGGAGGGCGCCGGTGACGGCGACGTCGCGGTCGATCCCGGGGAAGAAGTTGGCCGCGGCGGAGACCGCTTGGGCGACCGAGAGCGTGTGCTCGAGCAGGCCGTGGCGGTAGGCCTGGTGGTAGGTCTTCGCCGCCGGCGCGTCGCGGAAGCGGCGCCAGGTCTCCGAGCTCTCGCCGAAGAAAAGCTCCAGCAGCTCGCGCAGCTGCGGGTTCTGGACCGTCGCCAGCAGTTCGCGCAGTTTCGCCTCGAGCTCCTCGGCCGAGACCTCCGACTCCGCCGCCAGATCCTCGGCCTCGAACTCGCCCGGCTCGGCCTCGCGGATGCCGCTGACCTTGATCTTCGCCCCCCAGCGCTCGCTGATTTCGAAGACGCCGCTGACGAAGACCGGCGAGCCGGTGCAGCAGAGGGCGTAGTGGCTCTCCGCCTCCTCCCAGCAGACCGCCTCGGCGGTGCCGGTGGCGTCGCCGACCGAGAGCCGCAGCCAGGGCTCGCCGTTGCGCTTGCGCCGCAGCTCCCGCTCGCGCACCGCGTAGACGCCGCGCACGCGCTGCCCGTCCTCGAGCTCACCCAGCGGCACGCGCAGCACCCGCTCCGCAGGGGACTCGAGCGGAGGATCGGCGGGGACCGCTTCGGGCTGGGCGAACGCCTCGATCTGCGTCTGCTCGCTCATCGTTTCCTCAAGGTAAAGAGAGATGCGGACGCCGCTGCCGCCAGTCGAAACGGAGCTACTACCCGAAGTGAATCCCTCCGGAGGCAAGCATGATTCCGCCGAGAGTGAAGAAGCCGTAGAGCATCAGCCGTTGCATGGACTTGACATCCCCGCGGAGGTCGTTCAGCTCACCCCGGAGGCCGTCGACGCCGGAGTTCATTTCGTCGCGGAGGCCGCCGATCTCTGACCTCATTTCCTTGCGGAGGCCGCCGATCTCGGACTTGAGGTCCCGGCGTATCTCGCGGATATCCGCTTCGACGTTCTGGAAGCGAGAATCGATCCGCCGGAATTCCTCCGATACGTCGTCGAAGCGCTTGTCGATGAGCCCGAAGCGGACGTCGACCACGTCGAACCGTTCCTCCATCCGTTCCTGGAGGCCGTCGGTTCTACCTTGGGCCGTGTCCCTTTCCATCGTCTGCATGAGCATAGCGAAACTTATCGTCTGCGGCAGACGGTTCTTCCCAGTCCGTTCTAGGGTCCTGGTGTGAGGGGCGCTGCAAAGGAGACGGCGGCGGCGTTGTCGGCACTTGCCGCCTACGTGGCGACGGTGTTGCCGCCTGTGCGCCAAGAGCTGCGGCGCTGGCGCGGGATGGCGGAGGCGCTGGCGGATCCCGGCCGGCGGCACCGGGCGCTGGCGGCGCTGGAGGAGAAGCGGAGCAACGTCGAGGCGGTCGCGGTCTTCGCAACCCTCGCGCCGCTGCGACAGCGGCGGGCGGTGCTGCGCGCGATCGTCCCCCTGCAGCTGGCGATCGACTACCGGGACACGCTCGAAGAGGCGGGCGAGGAGGCAGATCCGGACGCCTACCTGACCGCGCTCGAGACGGGATGGGCGCGGGAGATCGAAGAGCTCGCCGGCTGCGGCGCCGTCGCCCCGACGCTGGGCGCAGCCGTGGAGCGCTGCGCCGAAGGCCAGCGCCGCACGCACGCCGCCGCCGCCGCGGACGGCGCTGAGCTGCAGCGATGGGCGGAGGCTCTGGAAGGATCGAGCGACTACCGCTGGTGGGAGCGCGCCGCCGGAGCCAGCTCCTCGGTCGCCGCGCATGCCCTGATCGCGGCGGCTGCCGACCCGGCGACGAGCGCGGCCACCGCGGCGGCTATCGACCCCGCCTACAACCCGCCGGTCGGCGCGCTTACCGTCTTCCTCGACGACCTCGTCGACCGCGACGCCGACCGCGCCGCGGGCGAGCACAACTACCTCGACTACTACGAGAGCGCGGAGGAAGCGGGCGAGCGTCTGGCCTGGATCGCTGCCCGGGCCGGCGAGCTGATCGACCCGCTTCCGCGGGCAAGCCGCCACCGGGCGATCCTCGCGGGCGTCGGAGCGTTCTACCTCAGCGCCAGCGCGGCCGAAACGCCGTATGCAGCTCCCATCCGCGAGCGGCTCCTCACCGCCCTCGGCCCGGGCACGAGGGTGCTGACCGCCTTCATGCGCCTGCGGCGGATGCGGGAAAGGCCCGGGCCGGCATTACGCCCGCCCGGGCCTTGACGCGCTTTAGATGAACTGCGAGGTCTGCACCCGGCAGTAGTTGAATTCGTAGGCCAGGACGGTGTTATTGGCCTTGTTGACGGTGCTGGTCAGCTGCAGCGCCATCCGCTGCGCTCCGTGCTTGTCGCCGGCCTTCAGCTTCTTGCTGACTTTTTCGAAGAGTTCGGTCTCGCTCTTCACGTAGCCCAGCCATTTCGTCAGCCGGGCGCTGTCGGCGGCGGGTTTGGGAACGGTGAGGAGCTGGGTGCGCGCCTTCTTCAGGGCGGCTGCGCCCTTCGCGAACTGGGTCCCGGCCAGCTTCAGCTTCCCGTTCTTGATGTTCTGTTTGACGCCCTTGAGGACGCGTTCGTTGGCTTCCCGGTTCTGCTTGCAGATCGGTTCGACCTGCGCCTTGTAAGCCTGCCGTTCTTCTTCCAGATCGGCCGCGAGCGCCAGCGAAGACACCAGCAGCAGGAGCAGGGCGGCAAGTGCGCCTACCGCGGTGATCGTCCTGGGCCTTCTCATCATCGTTCCTCCCTGTCGTTTATCCCGTCTCCAGCCCTAACCCAAGCAAAGCCGGCGTGTTTCTGTATTGGGCCTATTGGTGGAGATCGTTAACGCACAACGGCCCGAGCAAGCGGGGAACTCGCCCGGGCCGTGAGATTGCGCAGGGACCATGCCGCCCAGGGTTGGCGGGAGGTCCCGAACTGGCCAGTACACCTCCGGCCTTGACCGGAGACCCGGTGAATGAGAACACAGGCGGACCAAGCTGTCAAGCGATGCGGCTACCGGAGTTCGCGATTGGCCCAGCGTTGGGCCTCGCTGAATCCCAGATACGGCAGCAGGGTGAGCAGCACGAGGTCTGGTCGCAGCTCCTCGAGCCGGTCCAGCCTGCCGATCCGCAGGTGGTCGCCGACGAGACCGACCACACCGGCGACCAGGGCCTCGTCGGTAGAACCTGGGAGGCGTTTGTCGATCGGCGCCCGCACCCGCATGAAACCTGCAAAACGGCCAATCACCGTCTCGTAGCGACGTAGGGTGTCGGCACCGGCGGGAGCGTCCGCGGCGAGCAGCTCCGCGACCTCGGGATGAGCGATCGCGTAGTCGACCGCCGCGTTGACGCCGGCGGCTATCTGGGCCGGCCATTCGTCTTCGCCGGCGCAGGCG
>DASTGL010000072.1:0-3244 GCA_035719145.1 Solirubrobacterales bacterium | reverse complement strand
GTGAGAAAGGTGGGAAGTTCGGGCAGCACTTCGTCTTCGGCCGGGTGCTTGGGGACGGTCGAGCAGTTGCGGAAGGGCGAGGTGCCGACGGTGCCGGGGACGCTGGTGGCTTCGGCGTTCGTGTAGCCGTTCTCGGCGTGGAAGCTGAGGCTGCCGACGAAGCTCCCCAGGCGGCGGACCACCTTCGTCGCGCCGGTGCACTTTTCGGTCTTGTCGGAGAGGTCGACCGAGGTCACCTTTTTCGCGCCGGAGGGCTGGAACGAGAGCGTGACCTTGCCGAAGGCGCCGAGGTCGGCCTCGATCGTCCCCGGGTCGCGCGAGACCCCGAAGTAGACGTAGGTGCTTTCGCTGGTGGGACCCAGGCGCGCCGGGACCAAGGTGCCGTCGGTGGCGATCGTCGCCTGCGCCGGCCGCCGCTGCGAGGCGATGATCGTCAACAGCCCTTTTTCGCTCTTGAAGTAGAGCGAGTAGCCGTTCGTGCCGGGCAGCGTGAAGGCCGCCGAGGGGGCGGGGCTCTTGCGGATGTTGGCGCTCGCGCTGGCCGCTGCCTTCGTCGGCACCGCGATCAGAGCGAGCGCAGAGGCAAGCAGCAACCCGATCGCCAAGTCCCGCACCGATGCGCGCCTCGGCACCCCTGCCGTCCGTCCCATCCCGCTTCCCTTCTCTCGACTGGCTCCTCGTCCCGAGGCCGACGCCCGGGAAACACGGGCGTCTGCAAGAAGTTGCGCCGCCGCCTAGGGCTTCGGCAGGTCGAGATCGAGGCTTTCCCGCACCCAGGCCGTCCGCTTGGCGAGCGCGCTGGCGCGGTAGAAGTGGGCGACGCTGCCGCGGACGGGTTCCTCTTCGACCAGCTCGATCGCGAACTTGTCGGCGAGAACGTGCACGTGGTAGCTGATCGTCGAGAGGTTTTCCCCTGTGTGCTCGGCCAGTTCTTTGGGAGAGAGCGGCGCGTCCCGCTCGAGGAAGATGCGCAGCAGCTCGCGACGGGTCGGGTGGTTCAGCGCCGAGACGAAGGCGTTGTTGACCGCTTGGGAGTCGCCCGGCTTCGGCTTCTTGGAGGCAGCGGTCCTTCGCCGCGCTGGTCGTCGTTTCCCCATGGTTCGAGCTACGGAGTCCCCCTAGCCCCCGGATGCGTTTCTGCTCAGGATGCTTGTGAACGCTCGGCAGTCTAGGCCCGCTCGGGGTCATTCTCTACTGCCGTTTTTGTTACTAAATCGCCCGGTCCAGGTAGCGCTGGAGGGTGTTCGGCGGCGTTACCTCGGCCTGCAGAGGGGACTCGAAGCAGGCTAGGCCGACCGTCACCGGGACGAAGTCCTCATCGTCGCCGGCGCGCTCGGCCGACTCCTTGTGGATCGCCAGGGAGCGCTGGAAAAGATCGTCGAGGCAGGCGAGCATCCCCCGCCACGCCTCGAGGTCGTAGTGGAGACCGGTCCAGGTCAGGTGCCGGTCGGGCCGCCGCTCGAGGACGCCCGCGCGCGCCGCCTCCGCCCAGCGCTCGATGAAGGTGGTGAAGGTGATCCCGGTGACGTCGCTGCGCAAAGAGGGCGGCAGCTGCCGCCAGGTCTCCTCGTCGAAGAGCGAGCGGCGCAGCGGGCGGTAGAGCTGCTCGGGCCGGCCCCGGCCCGCTCCGGGCTTCGGTCCTTCTCCCGGGATCGGCTCGATGCAGCGCAGCTCCTCCAGGCGCCGGAACTCGACGGCGACGTGCTGCAGGGGCCAGCCGCCGAACCGGGAGTGGAAGCCTTTCGGGCTGAGCGGGCGGCGGTTCAGCTCGACGAGGATGCGGACCCGCAGCTCGCTGGCGAGCGCCTTCGGCGAGCGCAGCCCGAGGAAGGTGCTCTCGAAGGAGCCGGGGGCGGCGGAAGGCTGCAGCTGGGCGGCGTCGCCCTCCTCGTCGGGCGGGCTCTCAAAGTAGAACAGGCCCACCGTGACCGGCATCGGCTGCTCGCCCGTCTCCGCCATCCGCAGCGGGGCTTCGACGCCGAGCTGGAGCGCGCGGTCGAAGGCCGCTTCGACCGCGACGAGGTAGTCGCTCCAGCCCTGCTCGTCGAACTTCAGGGCGGTCCAGCTGACCCAGCGCTCTTCGCGGCGATCGAGGCTGCCGGCTTCGGCGGCTTGGCCGACCCGGCGCATGAAGGTCGAGAGCACTTCCGCGGTCACCTGGCTGCGGGTGGCGGGCGGAATCGATTCCCAGGCGGTCAGGTCGAACATCGCCCGGCGCACAGCCCGGTAGAGCTGTTCCCGGCCTCGCCCAGGCCGGCGCCCGATCAGCTCGATGCACTCGAGGTCGCGCAGGCGGCGGAAGTGCCTGCTCGCCTCCCGCAGGTCGACGTCGGGGTTGCGCCGCGTGAATCCGCCCGGGCCCATCTCGGTTTCGTTCAGCGCCGCCAGGATGCGCACCCGCAGGGGGTGGGAGACCGCCTTTGCCACCCTCTTCGTCACGGCGACGACCGAGTACTCCGAGGCGGAGCCTCCCGGCGCGCCGGGAGGCGATGTCTTGGTGCCCAAACGCCCTCCCACTCAGATGAGTTGGGCTCAATTTATCGGTCTCCAGCAAAGTCCGCCGACCCTGCGCAAAACGTCAAGGTGCGCAAGGGCGGTCCGACGCGCCCCACGGTCTCCCCCAAAGACCGAACCAGGGAAGGAGGTGAACCCGATGAAGACGAGCAACGTCACTTCGAAACTGCCCGTGGCCATGACCAAGGCCAACTAGGGAGGTGCGGGAGGGCCGCAACCGCGGCCCTCCCATCGGCTTTAGCCTTGCTTGACGACCATGCTCACCAGGCAGATCGGGTCGGTCTTCTTGATGACCATCTGTGGTTCACCCCCTTTGCGTTGAGTTGCGGTTCAACGCAAGGTGTGGGCAGCGACGGCCGGGGGTCAATTGGACTACCGCGGGGGTACCCGGTAAATCGGTCGGTTGCGTTTAACTACAAGTACGAATAGTCTCGACTGTTCAATCAACGGCTCGATAATTGGAGGGACCGCGGTGGAGGAAAACGGCAACAACGGGGGGCGCGACGGCGAGCGCGTGGGTCACCGTCTTCCTCGCCTTCCCGAGCGCCTCGCCAAGGTCTTCTCACACCCCCTCCGCGCGCAGCTCCTGGCCCTCCTGAACGAACAGCCCGGCAGCCCGCACGACCTGATGGAACGGCTGGCGGCGCTCGGCGAGGCGCACAGCCTGAACCTGATCGCCTACCACGTGCGCGTCCTGCAGAGGTACGAAGCGATCCAGCTAGTCGACACC
>DASTGL010000071.1:0-2400 GCA_035719145.1 Solirubrobacterales bacterium | reverse complement strand
AGGGGTCCCCGGACCCTCCCCGCTGTTGTCCGGGGACCCCTCCCCCGACTACCTCAAGCGCTCGGAGTCAAGCGCTCGGAGCTGGAAAACGGTCGTCCGCTTCTAGCGTCTGCCTAAGGCCCTCTTCCATCCCCCGAGGCGAGTACCCAAGCTCTTTCTGCGCCTTGTCGTAGGACGCCCAAAAGGTGACGTTGTCAGCCGAGGAGATCAGCTCGCGCAGGTTGGGCGGCTGCCCCATCACCTTCCCGACCACCGGCCCCAACGGAATCATCGCCTTCATCAGCCCGGTAGGCAGGTTCCGCTTGGGCGCCTTCCGCCCGCTCACCTTCGCGACCATCTCGATCGCCTCGCGCATAGTCGTCACCGGCCCGCTGATCACGTAGGTCTCGCCGAGCGCGCCCTTGTCGAGCGCCAGCAGAATGCCGCCGGCGATGTCCTCGACGTGGGTCATGCAGATTCCCAGCTCGGGGAATGGCATCAGCGGCAGCTTGCCGGCGAAGAACTGCTCCAGCAGGTCAGCGACCTGGGAGGTGTCGTCGGGGCCGTAGACGCCGCCGGGCTGGACGATGATCGCCGGCAGCTCCTGCTCGTCGATCATCCGCCGGACCAGCTTGTGGGCCTCGAGCTTGGTCTCCTCGTAGTAGGAGGTGAAGTCGGTCTCGGGGTTTTTGTAGCTCTCGTCGACGACCTGTTTGTGGGTGTTGCCGAAGATGCCGACGGTGGAGACGTAGACGATCCGCGGGATCTTCTCCGCCAGCGCCGCCTTCATCACCCGTTCGGTCCCGGCGACGTTCGCATCCCACATCGCCGGGCGCTGCTTGGCCGGGATCCCGACCTCGTACATCGCCGCCGCGTGGATCGCCGCGTCGCAGCCCCGCATCCCTTTGCGGATCGCGCTCTCGTCGCCGAGGTCGCCGCTGACCAGCTCGCACCCGAGCTCGCGCAGCCCGGCAGCCTTCTGCGGGCTGCGGACGAGGCAGACGACCTCCTCGCCGCGGGCGCGAAGCTGGCGCGCCACCTCGCCGCCGATGAAGCCGGTTCCCCCGGTCAGGAAGACCTTCACGGAGCCCACCCTATCCGCCTTGGACCGACGCTTACAATCTCCCTGAGTGCAATCTTCGAGAAACGGGAGGACGACCCAGACCCGCTACGCGGCGTCTGCGAACGGCGCTGGGGTCTCCAATCCCCGGGCGCGGCAGCGGGCGATGGCGATCGGGGTGATCGACGGCCGCGAGGACGGCGAGCCGCTGGCGGAGCTGAAGGAGCTGCTGCGGACCGCCGGGGTGGCGACCGCCGGCGAGGCGACCCAGCAGCGCCCGCAGCCCGATCCCGACCGCTACTTCGGCCGCGGCCGCCTGCAGGAGCTGAAAGGCGAGATCGCCGCGGCGGGGGCGAACCTGGTCGCCTGCGACGACGAGCTGGCCCCGCGCCAGGAGCGCAACCTCGAGGCGGCGCTGGGGGTGCCGGTGGTCGACCGCACCAGCGTCATCCTCGACATCTTCGCCGACCACGCCCACTCGGCCGAGGGCAAGCTGCAGGTCGAGCTGGCGCAGCTCGAATACAACATGGCCCGCATGCGGGGCCTCTGGACCCACCTCGAGCGGCTCGGGGGCGGGATCGGGACCAGGGGCCCGGGCGAGACCCAGATCGAGACCGACCGCCGCCTCGCCCGCAACCGGATCGCGGCGCTGCGGCGCCGCCTCGGCCAGCTCGAGCGCAACCGCGGCGTCATGCGGGCACGGCGGGAGGCATCCTCGCTGCCGACGATCGCCCTGGCCGGCTACACGAACGCCGGCAAGTCGACGCTGCTGAACGCGCTGACCGGAGCCGAGGTCGAAGTCCGCGACCGCCTCTTCCACACCCTCGACCCGACCACCCGCACCTTCGAGCTCTCCGGCCGCGACTATCTGCTGACCGACACCGTCGGCTTCATCGAGAAGCTGCCCCACCAGCTGGTCGAGGCCTTCAAGGCGACCCTCGAGGAGACCGTGCTGGCCGACCTGATCCTCCACGTCGTCGACGCTTCGGCGCCGGAGGAGCGGCGGCTGGCCGACATGCAGGCGGTCGACGAGGTGCTGGAGGAGATCGGAGCGGGGGAGAAGCCGCGGCTGCTCGTCCTCAACAAGATCGATCTGCTGAACGCCGAGGAACGGCGCGAAACCGAGCTCGACCACCCCGAGGGGGTGCTGGTCTCGGCTCAGGAGGGGGAGGGGCTGAACGCCCTCAGCGAGCGGATCGAGGCGGCCTTCGCGGAGACGCTGACCGAGGTCGAGCTGCTGATCCCGTATTCGCAGGGGGGGCGGCTGCACGAGCTGCACGAGGTGGCCGGAGACCTGGAGCGGACCGATCGCGAGGATGGGGTGCTGGTGTGCGCCAAAGTGCCTACGGCGGAGATGCATC
>DASTGL010000070.1:0-5096 GCA_035719145.1 Solirubrobacterales bacterium | reverse complement strand
CGGACTGATCGTCCCGCTCGCTCCCGTCTAGATGCTCTCAGGAGGCGGCATTTAACAGAGTCGAGTGCTCGGCGATCAGGGCCAGGACTTCGTCGGCGTACTTCTCGATGAAGCTGGGGCCGACGCCGCTGATCGCGAGGAGGGAGGACTCGTCGGTGGGGCGGGCGGTGGCTATTGCCGTCAGCGTCTTGTTGTGAGCGACGGTGAGGGCGGGGTTGCCGTCGGCGGCCTGTAGGCGCCAAGCCTTCAGGGCCTCGAAGAGCGGGGCGTCGGCGGGGGAGAGCTCGGGCGCCGGCTGCGATCCCTTCGCGGCCCCCTTCGTCCCGCGGCGAGAGCTGTTGACGGTGACGGTGTCGGGGTCCGGGAGCCAGTCGAGCATGTCGCAGACGTCGCAGCAGCGCTCCAGCGGGGCGCCGGCGGTGCGATCGCTGAAGTGGTCGAGGAGGGCGCGGCGGCGGCACTCGGCGCCGTAGATGAACTCCTTGATCACGTGGTAGGCGCGCCAGCCGCGCTCGCGGGCGACGGCCAGTTCGGGGTCGTTGGCGCGCTGTTCGTTGAAGCGGACGAGGCGGCCGAGGTCGGATTTGAGCGCCAGCATCGTCGCCCGTGAGGGCAGGCCGTCACGCCCGGCGCGGCCGGCCTCCTGGTAGTAGGCCTCGACGCTGGTCGGGATCGTCACGTGCCAGACCGAGCGCACGTCGGGCTTGTCTACGCCCATCCCGAAGGCGTTGGTGGCGCAGATGACGCCGGTGTCGGTCGCCATGAAGCGTTCCTGGATCGCCGTCCGATGTTCGGGTTCGAGGCCGGCGTGGTAGGCGACGGCGGCGATATCGGCGTCGCGCAAATCGGCGGCCACCTCTTCGGTCTGCTTGCGGGTGCCGCAGTAAACAATGGCGGGCCTGTTCGCGGGATCAGTGAGCCCCGCCTCGAGCAGCGCCTGCCGCCGCGCCGTCGAGCCCTTGCCCTCGAGCGCGACGACGTCGAAGGAGAGGTTCGGCCGGTCGAAGCCGGAGCGCACCTGCAGCGGCTCCTTCATCCCGAACCGTGAGGCGATCTCGCGCGCAACCGGCACCGTCGCCGTCGCCGTGCAGGCCATCACCGTCGGCCGCCCCAGCCGCTGCACGACCTCGGGTAGCCGCAGGTAGTCGGGCCGGAAGTCGTGCCCCCACTCAGAGACGCAGTGCGCCTCGTCGACGGCGACCAGGTCGACGGTCCGCTCGGCCAGCGCTTCGAGGAAGACGCTCGACCCAAAGCGCTCCGGCGCGCAGTAGACGATCCGCGCATCCCGCCGCACCGCATCGAGCGCATCCCAGGTCGCCTCGTCCGACATCCCCGAGGTGATCATCGCCACCGGCTGCCCCAACCGCCGCAGCTTCTCCCACTGATCCCGCATCAGCGCGATCAAGGGGCTGACCACGATCGTCAACTCCTCACTCGCCAACCCGGGCAGCTGGTAGCAAAGGCTCTTCCCGCCGCCGGTAGGCATCACGATCAGCGAATCGCGGCCCTCCAGGGCAGCAACCACAGCCTCCCGCTGCCCCGCCCGCCAATCGGCGTAGCCCAGCTCATGCAGCAGCTCGTCGGCCCGTTTCCCCGCCTCGATCATTGACGAGCCAGGGTAGGGCCTCCCACGGCGGGTCAGGCGTGTTCCGCCGACGCAATTGCCGCAGGTACCTGACTCAGCTTCTCGGCCAGCGTGTCGATCGACTGCGCGAGCTTGCGCGTGTCGGCCTTCGTCAGCTCGGTGTAGGAGACGAACCCGTTGCCCTGCCGGTAGGGCTCGAGCGCGGCGAAGACCATCTTGAAGTCGGCTTCGAGTTCGCCGGAGAGCTCCGGGTCGCTTTCGTCGAGCAGTGGCTTCACCGCTTCGAAGGCCGCCTCGGCTCCTTCGACATTGGCCTCGAAGTCGACCAGGTCGGTGTGGGAGTAGCGCTCCTCCTCACCGGTGATCTTCGAGGCCGAGACCTCGCCGAGCAGCTCGTTGGCGCCGTTGGCGATCTGCACCGCCTGCAGGTCGACCGTCTCGACTTTCTCCGCCAGCTCTTCGACGTCGGCCTGAAGCTGCTTGGCGACCGGCGCCATGCCCTCGGCCGTTTCTTCTTCCCAGAGCGCTTTCTCGATCCGGTGGAAGCCGCCGAACTCGCTCGTCGGCACGTCGTTTTCGCGGGCGTCGATCCGCGGGTCGAGGTCGCCGAAGGACTCGGCTACCGGCTCGATCCTCTCGTAGGGGATGCGGGCGCTCGCGTAGAGCGACTTCGCCTTGGCGACGTCGCCGGCCTGCACCGCGGCGACGAACGGCTTCGTCTTCGCCACCAGCTCGTCGGCGTTTTCCTCGAGGTACTCGCGGTAGTCGGCGACCGCCTTGTCAGCGGCGGCGCTGCCCTTCGCCTTCAGCTCGCCGGTCACCGTCAGCGTCCCCTTCTCGACGTCGCCGCCCGGGCAGTAGACCGTGTACTTGCCGGCGTCGAGGGTCAGCGAGAAGCTGCCGCTCAAGCCGTCGGAGAGGTTCTCCTTCTCGCCGAGGATCGTGTCGCCTTCCATCACCTCGATCTCGGTGACCTTGGTGGTGCCGGTGTTTTCGGCTTCGAAGGTGATCGGCCCGGCGGGCGCCTTCGCCGCGTGCGGCAGGCAGCCTTCGTCGGTCAGTTCGAAGGTGAGCGTCTTCGCTCCGGCCGGGGGGTCTTCGCTCGATCCGCAAGCGGTGGCGAAGAGGACGAGTAGAAGCGCGGCGCCGGCGCAAAGCATCTTCAGGTTCATAATTAGGGCACCCTAACAAAGACCGACACATCTAGTCGGAATAGGTCAGCTGAGCAGGGTTTCGCCGACGTAGCCGCCCGGGCGGGCGCCGGGGGGGACGGCGAAGAGGGCGCTGCCGACGTGCTTGATGTACTCGTTGAGGGCGTCGATCTGGCCGAGGCGCTGCTGGATCGGGACGAACTGCTTCGCCGGGTCGCGCTGGAAGCAGATGAAGAAGAGGCCGGCTTCGAGCTCGCCGAGGCTCTCGTCGACGCCGTCGGTGAACGAGTAGCCGCGGCGGAGGATGCGGGCGCCGTCGTTTTCCCGCGCCGAGGCGAGGCGGACGTGCGAGTCGACCGGGATCACCGGGTGCCCGTTCTTCTGGGCGTCGAGCGGCAGCGGCTCGAACTCGTCGCTCCCGCCGAGCGGGGCGCCGCTGTACTTGTGGCGGCCGATCGTCCGCTCCTGGTCGCCCAGCGAGGCGCGGTCCCAGACCTCGAGCAGCATCCGGATCCGGCGCGTGACCATGTAGCTGCCGCCGCGCATCCAAGCCGGGCCCTCGTCGCCGACCCAGACGAAGCGGTCCATCGCCTCGGTGTCCTCGGCCTTGATGTTGGCGGTGCCGTCCTTCATCCCCCTCAGATTGCGCGGCGTGTCCTGGCCTCGGCTGGTGGTCGAGGTGCGGCCGAAGCCGAGCTGCGACCAGCGCATCGCCACGGTGCCGCGGCCGATCCGGGCGAGGTTGCGGATCGCGTGGAAGGCGACCTGGGGGTCATCCGAGCAGACCTGGACGCAGATGTCGCCGCCGCTTTCGGCCGGGTCGAGCTCGTCGCCGGGAAGCGGCGGCAGCGGCATCAGCGCCGCCGGGCGCTTGCCGGCCAGCCCCAGGCCTGGCTTCTCGAACAGGCTCGGGCCGAAGCCGAAGGTGACGGTGAGGCTGGAGGGGAGGAGGCCGACGGTCTCACCGGTGTCGTCCGGCGGCGCCAGCGCCACGTCGTTGACGTCGCCGACCATCTCGCCTGCGGTCATTTCCGCCGCCGCCAGCGACCACTCGCGCAGCAGCTCGCGCAGCTCACCGGGGTCTTCCGTCAGCAGGTCGAAGGCGGCGAAGTGGAGCCGGTCCTGGGCCGGGGTGTCGATCCCCGCCTGGTGCTCGCCGTAGAAGGAGACGCTGCCGGTGCCTTCATCGCTCGCGTCGGCGCTCTCCTGACCGACCAAGAACCCCCCGGCGGCGCCGAGGCCGAGGCCGGCGGCGCCGGCACCGGCGGAGGCCAGCAGGCGGCGACGGGTCAGCGGGCTCAACGCGGGAGCGAGTCGGTCGCGGGGCGGGTCGGCACTCAGGCCGGGTTCTGGGCGCCGCCGATGCGGCCACCGGCGCGCAGGCGGTCGAAGCGCGGGCGCACCCGCATCCCCTGCGGCCAGAGCACGTAGGCGGCGACCGGGATCACGTAGGCGAGGTAGACGATCGCTTCGATCACCGTCGGCGAGGGCTGCAGCCCGAGCATCCCGGTCAGCAGCGAGCCGGAGACGGTGCCCGGCTGGACCAGCCAGCTGAGGTCGATCGCCTGTCCCTGCAGGCCGTTGATCCAACCCGCCTCATGGGCGGTGTGGGCGGCGGAGGCGAGCAGGCCGGCGGCGACGAAGACGAGGACGAGGCCGGTGATGCGGAAGAAGCGGGTGAGGTTGATGCGGACGCCGCCGCGGTAGAGGCCGAGACCGATCGCGATCGCGGCGACCAGGCCGAGGATCGCCCCGGCGCCGGCGGCGGTGGTGTCGGTCGAGTCCTGGAAGGCGGCGAGGAGGAAGACCGAGGTCTCGAAGCCCTCCCGCAGGACCGCGAGGAAGGCCATCCCGACCAGGGCCAGGGTGGAGCCGGTCGCCAGCGCCGAGGCGGCCTCGCCTTCGAGCTGGGCTTTGATCCCGCGAGCGTGCCGCCGCATCCAGACGATCATGTAGGTGACGGCGCTGACCGCGATCAGCCCGACCACCGTCTCCAGGCCCTCCTGCTCCTTCTGCGGCAGCTGCTGGCCGACGACTTCGAGCAGGACGGCGACCCCGATGCAGAGGACGATCGCGATCGCGATCCCCATCCACATCTGCCGCATCGCGTCGCGGCGGCCCTCCTTGACCAGGAAGGCGGCGATGATGCCGATGATCAGCGAGGCCTCTACGCCCTCTCGCAGGGTGATGACGAAAGTCGGGATCATGCGGGGTGGTTCTCCTCGTGAATCTCGCGGGCGATTAGGCCGCCCTAATTAGGAGCCCCGAAAACCTAGCATGGAACTAGGGAATCAGTCGGACGGAAGCCACGGCTGTGACCAGTGTCCGGTGCCGCGGACCAGGTCCTCGGCCTGCTTCGG
>DASTGL010000069.1:0-2577 GCA_035719145.1 Solirubrobacterales bacterium | reverse complement strand
GCGATGCCGGCGGCGATGTGGCCGGTGCCGACGATCGCGCCGCGACAGGTCCGGCGCGCTTCCCGAGTCCCCTGCTGGGCGATCGATTCCGGCGCACAGGTCGGCAGCCCGGCGACGCTCAGCCGCCCGTCGCGGTCGAAGTCGATCAGCGCCTGTTGCAGCTGCGGGGACGCATCCCCGCGCCGCGCCGAGATCTCGAGGTGGCCCGCGAAGTCGATCGGTGCGAACCGTCGTTTCGGCAGCGTCTGCGGCTGGAAGCCGGCGTCGGCCCGGAGGACGATGTTGTCGACTTCCACCAGCGCTTCGTCGCCTGCCGCCGCGCCGGCGCCGATCGCCGCCAGCAGCAGCGCCAGGATTACTACCCGAGCTACCTTGGCAGGTGGCATGGCGAGGTCAGAGTCACCGGGAAGTAGTCGCCGTCGGTGAACAGGGCTTTGCCGGCGACCTGGAGGCGGCCCCCGGCGCAATGGGCGTTGATGTAGCCGACTTCGCGGCCCCCGCGGGTGCGGACGGCGCCGATCTTCGCTTCGGCCAGGGTCGCGGCGCCGAAGCCGCCGGCGATCTGCGGCAGCTGCACCTTGGCCTGGAACCCGTAGCGCCCCTTCGCGACTCTTTCGATCGTGATCGGGACGATCAGCGCCTGCGGCGCCGGGACCGTCTCGTAGGCGTGGGCGATCAGGGTCGGGCGGCCGTGGTCGGGCGGCCCGTTGAAGAAGGAGAGGGGAGAGGCGATCTCGAACGGCGCCCGGCCCGGCATCGTCACCAGCGCCTTGCCGGTCCCCTTGCCGACGAGGGCGCTCGCGCAGCGCTTGCGCGCCTGCGACGGCGTGGCCCCTTCGAGCTTCGCGGCCGGGCAGGTGGGCAGGCCCTTGGTGTCGACGGTGCCGTTGCGGTCGAGCTGGAAGATCAGCGTCTGCAGGGTCGGCGGCGTCGAGCCGTCCCTCGTCCCGACCCGGGTGACGCTGCTGAGGAACACCGGTCGGTTGCCGTGGGCCGGCAGCTCCCGCGGATGCAGCGTTGCCGTGGCGCTGACCTTGACCGGGCCGATTTCAGCGGTGATCGCGTAGGCGCTCGCGCAGAGGACCGCCGCCGCCAGGACGGCGGTGACGGCAGCTCTGCGCAGACGACCCCTCAGCTCACTCCCCTTTGCAGCGTTTGAACACCGAGCCCTGCAGGAAGGTGCCGTCTTTGAACCTGAACTGGCCTTTGGCTTGCAGGCGGCCGTCGGGGCAGCCGGCGTTGGCGTAGCTCAGCGTCTTGCCCTTGAACTTCCATTCGCGGCCGACGCTGATCCTGGCGTAGAGGGGGATGCCGGCGCCGCCGGCGATCTTCGGGATCTTCGCTTCGGTCTTGAAGCCGTAGCGGCCGTCGTGCACCTTCTGGATTTCGATCGGGACGACGAAGGTGGTCGGCCCCGGCACCGTCAGGTGGGCGTGCGCCAGCAGCATCGGGTTGCCGTTGTGGGGCTTGGCGTTGAAGAGCGTGATCGGCGAGGAGGCCGGGATCGGCCCCTGTTCGGGGAAGATGACGACCGCCTTGCCGAAGCCCTTGCCGACGATCGCGCCGGGGCAGAGCTTGCGCGCCTGCGCGGTCGTGGTCGCCTTCAGTTTCCCGGGGGTGCAGGTGGGCAGGCCGCGCGTCTCGACCTTGCCGTGCTTGTCGAACCAGAGCGTGACGGTTTCCAGCACCGGCGGCGGCGAGCCGTCTTCGGTGGCGATGTTCCCGAAACCGTGCAGCTTGATCGGAGCGAAGCCCTTTTTCGGCAGCGTCGTCGGCGTGAAGCCGCCGTCGGTGGTGATCACCAGGTTGGACGCGTGCAGCACGATTGCGGCGGCCGAAGCGGCCGCGACGAGCACGATCGCCGCAGCCAGTACATGCACCCTTAACAGAGTCTTCCGCACAAAACCCTCCCCTTCGTTGGCCGTACCGCCAAACTACCAGCCGTGGGAAGGAGGATCGGCAGGGGGCGCGTGAAGTCTCCGGGACGGGCGGCTGGCCATGACCAGCCTCTCCTGCTGCGCCATCCGCGCGCGGTCCTCGCGATCGCGGCGGTTTTCCTGATCGTCCTCGGCGCGATCGGGACCGGGGTCGAGAGCCGTCTCGACCCGACCACGCTCGACGTCCCGGGGACCAAGTCCCTGGAAGGCGACGAACTCCTCCGCGAGCACTTCGGCCCCTCGGCCCCGTTCGCGATCCTGCTACAGGGGCCGCCGCAGGCGATCGACCGGCAGGGCCCGGAAATGATCCGCGCCCTGCGCCGCGACCCCAAGGTGACGACGCTCTCTCCCTGGGACACCGGCGCCGTGCAACGACTGCGGCCCAAGCCCGACCAGGCCTTGGTCCTCGTCGACTTCCACACCGACACGAGAACGGCGGTCAACGACGTCGTGCCGCACCTCAACCAGGTCCTCGAACAGACGGTCCACTCTCCGGTGCGGGCGACCCAGACCGGCTACGCCAGCCTCTCGCGGGCGATCCAGGACGAGAGCATCGACGCGACCAGGCGGGGGGAGCTGATCGCCCTGCCGTTCCTGCTGATCATCCTCCTGCTCGTCTTCCGCTCGCCGATCGCGGCGG
>DASTGL010000068.1:0-11737 GCA_035719145.1 Solirubrobacterales bacterium | reverse complement strand
GGCTTGGCCGAAGACCTCGACGGTGAGCGCACCAGAGGCGTTCGCGATCTCTTCGGCCCGCTGGGCGAGGTCGGTGGGGGTGGCGAAGTTGGCGGGGGTGCTCTGCAGGTCGCGGGCGCGGTTCTGGGCCTCGGCGGCGATCCGGGCGCTCTCGGCGGCGTCGGCGACCTCGACCGGTCCCAGCAGGGTCAGCGACTCGAGCCGAGCGGCGCCGTCGTCATCGCCGGACTTGAAGCGGTCGAAGCGGTAGGAGGCGAGGATCGTCCCGGTGACGACGGCGTCTGCGGCCACCGCGGGCTCGAGCCCCTCCGGCAGAGCCCAGGCGGTCGAAGCCGCCTCCAGCCGCCCGGTCTCCTGGGCGGCGACCGCGGCGGCGATGCGCAGGCGCTCGGTGTCGAGCTCGTCGCCCTTGCCGAGGCCGACGACCAAGACCGGCGAGAAGCCATCCGGGCGCAGCAGCGCCAGCTTCTTGAATCCGCTCTTGGCGGCATCGGCGCCGGCCGCGCTCGCGATCTCGGCCGGCAGCTCCCCGCCCTCGAGCAGCCCGACGACGAGGAGATCCGTCCCCGCCGCGGCCGGCTCGACCTGCTTTGCCTCGACCTTCATCGGCTCGCGAGTCTATGCCCTGTCGGTATCGTCAACCGCTGGACCTGGCAGACAGGGGCCAGGCCTAGCGAACTTGAAAGGAAAGGCAGTAGATGCCCAGCTCAGTAATTCTCGGAACCGCACGTACCCCCGTCGGCAAGATGGGCGGCGGCCTCTCGTCCGTCGACGCGACCGATCTCGGCGGCACCGCGATCGAGGCCGCCTTGGAGCGCTCTGACGTCGGCGCCGAGCAGGTCCAACAGGTCATCTTCGGTCAGGTCCTGCAGGCCGGCCAGGGTCAGATCCCCTCGCGCCAGGCCCAGATCAAGGGCGGGATCCCGAAAGAGGTCCCCTCGGAGACGATCAACAAGGTCTGCGCCTCGGGGATGCGCACGCTCGGCCTCGCCGACCAGGCGATCCGCGCCGGCGATCTCGACCTCGCCGTCACCGGCGGCATGGAGTCGATGAGCCAGGCGCCCTGGTTGCTGCCGAACGCACGCTTCGGCTTCCGGATGGGCGACGTCAAGGCGCTCGACGCGATGACCCACGACGGGCTCACCAACGCCTTCACCGGCAAGCAGATGATCAACGAGGCGAGCGAGGTCTCCAACGAGATGGAGATCACCCGCGTCGACATGGACCGCTTCGCCGAGCGCTCCCAGCACCTGGCCGGCGAGGCGATCGACGCCGGTCGCGTCGCCGAGGAGATCGTCCCGGTGACGGTCAAGGGCCGCAAGGGCGACACCGTCGTCGAGGTGGATGAGGGCCCGCGCCCGGAGACCACGCTGGAGACGCTGGCGAAGCTGAAGGCGGTCGGCGGCGAGGGCGCGACCCACACTGCCGGCAACGCCCCCGGTGTCAACGACGGCGCCGGGGCGATCGTCGTCGCCTCCGAGGAGTGGGCGGAGAAGGAAGGCAAGACGCCGCTTGCCAAGGTCCTCTCCTACGGCACCGTCGCCGATGACTTCGCCTACCTGGCGCGGACGCCGGGCAACGCGGCGCTGAAGGCGCTGGAGAAGATCGGCAAGAGCCCCGAGGACGTCGACCTCTGGGAGATCAACGAGGCCTTTGCCTCGGTCGCGATCGGCTCGATGCGGATCCTCGGGATCAGCGAGGAGAACGTCAACGTCAACGGCGGCGCGATCGCCTTCGGCCACCCGATCGGCGCCTCCGGCTCCCGCATCGTCGGCGCGCTCGTCCACGAGCTGCGGCGCCGCGGTGGCGGCCTCGGCGTCGCCGCGATCTGCTCCGGCGGTGGCCAGGGCGACGCGATCGTCATCGAGGTCGATAAGGCCTGATCTTGAGCGAGCAGCCCGCGAGCGAGACCTCGCCGCGGGCTGCGGCGTTCTTCGATCTGGACAAGACCCTGATGGCGGGGTCGAGCGGGATGCAGTTCGCCCGCATCGCCGCCAAGCAGGGGATCGTCGGCAAACGCCAGCTCGCCAGCTGGGGCTTCGAGCACTTCCGCTATCGCCTCCGCGGCACCACCGACGCCCGCACCGCCGAGGTGCTGAAAGTGGCGCGGGAGCTGATCACCGGCGTCCCGGCCAAGGCGATCGATCGGATGGGGCCGGAAGTGATGGCGGCGATCCTGCCGCGGATCTTTCCCCAGATGCTGGAGGAGGTATACGCCCACCAGGACGCCGGCCGCCCGACCTTCATCGTCTCCGCCGCCGGCAACGGCGTCGTCGAGCAGCTCGCCCACGTGCTGGGGATGGACGGCGGCATCGGCACCCGCTACGAGGTCGAAGGGGACGGCAACTTCACCGGCCGGCTCGACGGGCCCTTCGTCTACGGCGAGGGCAAGGTGACGGCGATGGAGGAATTCGCCGCTCGCCACGAGATCGAGCTGGCCGACTCCTACGCCTACTCCGACTCCCTCTCCGACCTGCCGATGCTGCGCGCGGTCGGCAACCCCGTCGCCGTCAACCCCGACCCGCCGCTGGCCCAGATCGCCCGCGCCGAGGGCTGGCAGGTGATGCGGTTCGAGCGTCTCGGCCGCCGCCTGGTGGCGACGGCGGTAACGCTGCTGGCGACGGTCGCCGGCTTCGGCGCCTCGCGGGTGGTCGCCCGCCGCCGCGTCCCGCCGCCACGCCGTTTGCGCGTCCGCCCCTGAATCGAACTGCATCAACTTGACCATCCAGCAGGTGATCAAGTTGATGCAGTTCGCTCTCCCGCTAGGGTTCCGGGCCGATGGAGGCAGCAACCGCCCGCAAGATCCGCGTCGTCGTCGCCAAGCCCGGCTTGGACGGCCACGACCGTGGCGCCAAGATCATCGCCCGCGCCCTGCGCGACGCGGGGATGGAGGTCATCTACACGGGCCTGCACCAGACGCCGGAGCAGATCGCCGAGACGGTGATCCAGGAGGACGCCGACGCCGTCGGCCTCTCGATCCTCTCCGGGGCGCACATGACGTTGGTGCCGAAAGTGGTCGAGCTGCTGCAGGCGCAGGGGGTCGACGACGTGCTGGTCACCGTCGGCGGCACGATCCCGGCCGACGACATCCCCGAGCTGAAGAAGCTGGGGGTGGCCGAGGTCTTCACCCCCGGCTCGGGAACCGACGACATCGTCGAGTTCATCCAGCAGGCCGCCAGCGCCCGCCACGCCGAAGACTGAGGAGCTCAAGCGCGGTGGCGCCAGCGTGATATCCGACACGGATTCGTGCATAGGTCCGCACGATCCGGGTATGATCTTGATTGACTCGTCAGTCAACCGACGGCAAACGCTAAGATCGCGCCCGCAAACGGGCTCGTAAGGCGCAAACCGCCGCCCGCGAAGAGCTGAGAATCATCCCCAAGGAGGCTTGAACTTGAAGATCTGCGTCCTGGTCAAGGAGGTCCCGGACGCCGCCGTTCAGAAGCGCATCGATCCCAACACGATGCGCCTGGACCGTAGCGGCGAGAAAAATCTCAACCCCTTCGACACGCACGCCCTCGAGGCGGCGATGCAGATCAAGGAGGGTGGCGCGATCCCGGTCGAGGAGGTAGTCGCGGTAACGATGGGGCCGAGCTCCGCCGTCCGCGCTCTGCACAAGGCCGTCGCGCTTGGCGCCGACCGCTCGGTGCACCTTGCCGACGACGCGCTCGCCGGCTCCGACGTCTGCGCGACCGGTTATGCGCTGGCGAAGGTGCTGGAGTCGGAGAGCCCCGACCTGGTCCTGCTGGGCCAGCAGTCCGACGACGGCGAGTGCTACACGATCGGCGCGGTTGTCGCCGATCACCTGAAGATGCCTTCGCTGACCCAGGTGATCCAGATCGACGTCACCGACGGCAAGCTGCGCTGCGAGCGCCAGGCCGAGTACGGGTACGACACCGTCGAGGTCGAGCTGCCGGCTGTGATCAGCGTCGGCGACGCGATCAACGAGCCCCGCTACCCCAGCCTGAAAGCGATCATGGGCGCGAAAAAGAAGCCGCTCGACTCGAAGGCGACCGGCGACGTCGGCATCGACGCCGGCAACGTCGGCGAGGGCGGCTCGAAGACCAAGGTGCTCGGGCTGAACCCGCCGCCGGCCAAGGAAGCGGGCGAGATCATCGAGGACGAGGACACCAACGAGACGGTCGAAAAGATCGTCGCGTGGCTCGACGAGAGGAAATTGATCTAAATGGCAGGGATCCTGGTTTACGCCCTCCACGACGACGAGGGCAACTTCAACAAGAACTCGCTCGGAGCGATCTCCGAGGCGGCCAAGCTGGCCGGCGAAGTCGGCGGCGAGGCCGCCGCGCTGGTGGTCGGCGACATCGCCGACGACGCCTGCGCCGGGCTCGGCAAGTACGGCGCCGCCAAGGTCTACCGGGCCAAGAGCGTGCCCGAGGGCCTGGCCCAGCCGATCGTCGACGCGATGGCAAAGGTCATCCAAGACGAAGGCATCTCCTACGCGCTGTTCGGCGGCGGCCTGCTCGGCTTCGAGATCGGCGCCGGCCTTACCGCCCGCCTCAACGCCGGGGTGACGATGGAGGTCACCGCGGTCAAGGTCCAGGACGGGAAGCTCGTGGTCGAGCGGCCGATCCTGCAGGACTCCGAGATCGCCGACGTCGGCTACGTCTCCGAGCCCGGCATCATCATCGGCCGCCTTAACGCCTTCGACGTCAACGAGAGCGGCGGCAGCGCCGAGGTCGTCGACGTCGATGTCGAGCTCTCCGAGTGGTCGTCCAAGGCGAAGCTGGTACAGCGCGGCGAGCAGCGCGGCGCTGACGTCAACATCGAGGACGCCGACATCCTCGTCGGCGGCGGCCGCGGCCTCGGAGCCAAAGAGGGCTTCGAGCTCTGCGAGCAGCTGGCCGACTCGATGGGCGGCGCCGTGGCCGCTACCCGCGCGGTCGTCGACGCCGGCTGGTACCCCTACGCTGCCCAGATCGGCCAGACCGGGAAGACGGTGGCGCCGAAGCTGTACCTCGCCGCCGGCGTCTCCGGGGCGATCCAGCACAAGGTCGGGATGCAGAACTCGGAGAACATCCTGGCGATCAACAAGGACCCGAACGCCCCGATTTTCGAGTTCTCCGACCTCGGGGTGGTGGGCGACCTGCACAAAATCGTCCCCAAGCTGACCGAGGCGATCAAAGCCAAGAAGGGCGGCTGAGCTCCGGCTCGGTCGTCTCTCCACCCGCGTAAAGGAGCCCACCCCACATGCCCGCCGTCGCACCCGCTGAGTTCCCGCCGCCGTTCGACTCCGACAGCGTGATCGGTCCGCCGACCGACGCGCCGGAGGACCGGATCGAGGTCGGGGTGGCGATCGTCGGCGGCGGGCCGGCCGGGCTTGCCTGCGCCAACAAGCTCCTGCAGCTGCTCGAGAACGAGCCGGAGCTGACCGAGAAGCTGGGCGAAGTACCGGTCGCGGTGATCGAGAAGGGCAAAGTCGCCGGGGCGCACCTGCTCTCCGGGGCGAACATGAAGCCCTCGGCGATGGAAGAGCTGTTCCCCGACCTGCCGAAGGAGGAGTGGCCGGTCTACCAGGAGGTCACCAAGGACGCGGTCTACCTGCTGACCTCCAAAGCGGCGTTGCCGCTGAAGCCGATGCCGCCGAACTTCAAAAACCACGGCAACTACGTCACCTCGGTCGCCAAACTCGGCCGCTTCCTCGCCGAGAAAGCCGAAGAGGCCGGCGCCTACATCCTCAGCGAGACCGCGGCGACCAAACTGCTGGTCGAGGACCGGATCGTCAAAGGCGTGCGCTCCGGCGACCGCGGCCGCGGCAAGGAGGGCCAGGAGCTCCCCAACTTCGAGCCCGGCTCCGACGTCACCGCGAAGGCGACCGTGCTGGCCGAGGGCACCGTCGGCCACCTCACCTACGCCGCCTACGACTACTTCGACATGCACGGTGCCGACCCGATGCGCTGGGAGCTCGGGGTGAAAGAGGTCTGGGAGGTCAAGGAGCCGCTCGACCGCGTCATCCACACGATGGGCTGGCCGCTGCGCAAATCGCCGCGCTTCAACGAGTTCGGCGGCAGCTTCATCTACCCGATGGGCGAGGACAAGATCTGCATCGGCCTGGTCGCCGGCCTCGACTACACCGACGCCACCTTCTCGGTCCACGACGCCCTGCAGCTGATGAAGACCCACCCCTTCATCAAGAAGCTGATCGACGGCGGCAAGCGGGTCGCCTGGGGCGCGAAGACGATCCCCTCCGGCGGCTACTTCTCGATGCCGAAGCGGCTCGCGGTGCCGGGGATGATGGTCGCCGGCGACGCGGCCTCGATGGTCAACATCCCGACCCTGAAGGGCGTCCACTACGCCATGCACGCCGGCATGTACGCGGCGGAGACGATCGTCGAGACGCTGAAGCAGGACATCGACTCGGTCAACTTCGAGGCCTACGACGACAAGGTCCGCAACTCGCTGATCGAGAAGGAGATCAAGCAGTCGCGCAACATGCGCCAGCCGTTCAGCAAGGGCTTCTTCATGGGCGGGGCGATCGCCTCGGCGATGACGATCACCAAAGGCGCCTTCCCGGGCGGCCACTGGAGCCAGGAGCACGATTCCGAGATCGAGATGAACCTCGGCAAGGCGGGGGACACCTACCCGAAAGCCGACAACGAGCTGACCTTCAACAAGCTCGACTCGGTCTTCCTCTCCGGCAACGCCACCCGCGACGACGCCCCCAACCACGTCCGCATCCAGACCCACGTCCCCCGCGAGGTCGCCCAGACCTGGGTCTCGATGTGCCCGGCCCAGGTCTACGAGATCCCCGAGGACCAGCTGGAAAACGGCGCCGCCGAGGTCGACGTCCACGTCACCGCCTCCAACTGCGTCCAGTGCGGCGCGATCACCGCCAAGGGCGGCCGCCTCACCCTCCCCGAGGGCGGCGACGGCCCGCTGTACCAAGAGACCTGATTTCGTAGCGAAGCTGTTGCGCTAAAGGCACGATCCGCGCGCCACGCGTGCGGATCTGCCGCCTAGGGTCAGCGGGTGCTTCCCGTCGGATCTTTCGTGAGCGACGCAGCAAGCGGAGCCGGCTTCTTGGCGGCGACGATCGCCATCGGCGGCTTCTTGGGCCAAGTCTGGCCGGCCCTCAAGCGAAGTGACGAACGGACGGTGCGCGCGGCGGCCGTTATCGGAGGACTCCTTGGTCTAGCGGCAGCGGCGTTGACCCTTGCCGGCAGCTCCCTATAGTAAGTTTTTGTCTAAGAAAGGATTTAGATGAGCCAGAAGCGGGCAGTCATCATCTTCGGCGTCCTCGTGGGCATCGTCTTCTTTGTCGTCTTCGGAAGTTTGAAGCGCATGGATGCAAGCTCCGAAACCATTGCCCTCGCCTACACCCTGTTGATCTCGGTTGCTGGTCTCGGGGTCGGTGGCGTGATGACTCATTTCGATAAGTAACCGGCCGATCGAAACAGGCGCTATAGGTTCCGCCTCGTGCTGGCGCTGGGCATAGCCGCGGCTGTCACCGCCTCGCTGCTCTACAACGCCTCGATCGCGTTGCAGGCGCTGGAGGCACGGGAGGTGCCGGGGGAGCATGGGTTGCGGCCGTCGTTATTGGGGCGGTTGCTGCGGAACCGGCGCTGGCTGGGGGCGACGGCGCTGGGGCTGCTCGGCTGGCCGTTTGAGATCGCGGCGCTGCTGCTGGCGCCGTTGACGGTGGTGCAGCCGTGCATCGCCAGCGGCTTGGTCCTGCTGCTCTGGCTCGGGGCGACGCGGCTGGGGGAGAGGCCGGGCCCTCGGGAGCTGACCGCCGTGGCGGCGATCGTGATCGGGATCGCGGGCGTCGCCTGGGCGGCGCCGGAGCGGAGCACGAGCCATGCCGGGGCGGGGGCGATCGGGCTGGCGCTGGTGATCGTCGCCCTCCCGCTGCTCGCCCCGTATGTCTTGCGCGGCTCGCTCGCCGGCAACCTCCGTCGCCTCGGCCTGCTCGCCACCTTGAGCGCCGGACTCGGCTACGCCTGGACCGCGATCGCCAGCAAGCTGCTCACCGATCAGCTCGCGGCGGGCGCCCTGATCGTCGCGGCGGTGTGGCTGGCGACCGCGGCGGCTTCGGAGGGTCTCGCCCTGTTGAGCGAGATGAGCGCGCTGCAGCGGCGACCGGCCACCAACGTGGCGCCGATCATGTTCGCCGTCCAGGTGCTGGTGCCGGTCCTGCTGGCGCCGCTGATCTTCGACGAGACCTGGTCCGGCACTCCCCTCGGCGGCGCTGCTCTGGCCGCTTTCATCGCCGTCACCCTCGCGGGAACGGTTCTTTTAGCCGGCTCTAAGGCTGTTGCGGCAGTAATGGAGTCCGCACATGCCGACGATTGAGCCCGACCAGAAGGGGTACATGATCCGGTTGCGCTGGTAGATTTGCCGCGCCTCCGGCGATGCAGTCGTCAAGTCCCGCCGAGGCAGACCCCAGCACCAGCCACATCCAGCAAGGAGCCACCGTGGGCGCCGCAGAGAACACTCTGCCCGACGCGAGCAAGTTCGCGATCGGGTTCGATCACCGCGACCGTGCTCGCCTGTTCGAGCTCTGGGCGGAGGTGCTCGATTCCGAGCAGTGGTCCGAGGGCGCGAAGCTGAAGGCGTTCGAGGAGCGCTGGGAGCGGTGGAACGGGCTGCCGAGCCTCGGGCTCTCGAGCTGGGCCGGCGGCGCCCTGGCGGCGCTGGAGTTCGCCGGCGTGCGCGGCGAGACTGTCATCTGCCCCTCGAACACCTTCATGGCGACGCCGCTGGCGGCGATCAAGGCCGGCGCCGAGGTCGAGTTCGTCGACTGCAACCGCGAGGACCTCTGCATGTCGTTCGAGGATTTCGAGCGCAAGGCCGAGCGCCATAAGCCTCGGGCCGCGATCCTCGTCCATATCGGCGGCCACATCGCCTTCGACGCCGAGCGGATCGCCGCCTACTGCCGCGCGCACGGGATCTTCCTGCTCGAGGACTGCGCCCACGCCCACGGCGCCGAGTGGAACGACGGCAGGCCCGGCGGCTTCGGCGACGCCGGCGTCTACTCGCTCTACGCGACCAAGACGGTCTCCACCGGCGAGGGTGGCGTCCTCGTCTCCCGCAATCCTGAGCTGATCGAGTTCGCTTCCAAGTTCCGCAACTACGGCAAGTTCGAGCACGAGGTCGACGGCCTCAACTTCCGGATGAGCGAGTTCACCGCCGCCCTCGGCCTGGTCCAGGCCGAGCGGATGGAGGAGATCGTCGCCTGGAAGAACGAGTACGCGCGCGAGCACCTCGACCCGCTGCACCCCGCCCGCCTCGATCTTCCCGACGGGATGACCTCGGGCTACTACAAGTACATCGTCTTCGAAGAGCTCGAGAAGAGCACCGGGAAGGTCTACGACCAGCCCTGCCATCGCATCATGAGACGCGCCGACGAGCTGCCGAACACCGACTGGGTGGCGGAGAACCACTGGTGCGTGCCGCTCTACTACCGCCCCTCATCAAGAGATGCCGCATTACGCGAGGCGGCGCCGAAGGGAGAGTCATGAGAGTCCTGGTCACCGGAGGGGGCGGCTTCATCGGCTCCCACGTCGTCGATCGCCTGCGGGAGAAGGGGATGACCCCGCGGATCTTCGACCTCAGTGCCTCGCCCTACCACTCGCCGCTGGAAGTCGAGACCTTCACCGGCAGCATCACCGACCCCGCCAACCTCGACCTGGCGATGCGCGACTGCGACGCGGTCATCCACCTCGCCGCCGTCGCCGACGTCGGCCACGTCCACGCCGACCCGGTCCTCGCCGAGGAGGTCAACACCCGCGGCACGCTGAACGTGCTCGAGGCCGCCTGTCGGGCCAAAGTCGGCCGCGTCGTCTACGGCTCGACCACCTGGGTCTACAGCGACTGCGTCGAGCAGGAGGTCGACGAGGAAACCCCGATCCCGGCCCCGCGCCACCTCTACACCGCGACCAAGCTCGCCGGCGAGACCTACTGCGCCGGCTACGCCGAGCTGTTCGACCTCGAGAGCACGATCCTCCGCTTCGGTATCCCCTACGGGCCGCGGGCCCGCGCCGCCGGCGTCGTCGCCAAGTTCACCGACCTCGCCTTCGAAGGCAAGCCGCTGACGATCGCCGGCGACGGCTCGACCACCCGCAGCTTCATCTATGTCGAGGACCTGGCCGACGGGATCGTCGCCGCCCTGAAGCCCGAGGCCGCCGGCCGCACCTACAACCTTTCCGGCGACGAGGTCGTGACGATCCTCGAAATCGCCGAGCGGGTGCAGGAAAACACCGACAACTGCGAGATCGTCCACACGCCGCCGCGCCCGGGGGACTTCCCCGGCAAGGCGATCTCCAACGAGCGTGCGCTCGCCGAGCTCGGCTGGAAGGCGGAAACGAGCTTCAAGGAGGGCGTCCGCAGGTACGTCGAATGGGTCCGCTCGTCGACCCGGCCGCCCGACCCGGTGCCGGGCAAGCGGCCCTCGCTGAACGGCAACGAACACGCCGCCGGCGCTCTGCTCGCCGGCGCCTCCCGCTTCGAGGAGCGCGAGCCGCGGGTGCTGATCCTCTCCGCCGACATCGGCGAGGGCCACGACCTGCCGGCGCGGATCATCAAGGCCGACCTGGAAGAGGAGTACCCGGACGCCGAGGTGAAGATCGAGAACGGGCTGGAGGCGATGGGCAAGCTCGCCGCCGCCGTCCTTCGCAACGGCTCCAAGGTGACCTTCCGCTGGGCGCCGTGGCTCTTCGACGTCCAGTACTGGCTGATCACCAAGTTCGCGCCGACCCGCTGGCTCTTCCACCACATCGGCTACCTGACCTCGGGCCGAGGCCTCGCCCGCCTGGTCGCCGAGCACGAACCCGACGTGGTCATCTCGACCTATCCGGGCGTGACCGCGGTGCTGGGGATGCTGCGCGAGCACCGCCGTCTGGAGATCCCGGTCCAGTCGGCGATCACCGATCTCGCCGGGCTCCGCTACTGGGTCCACTCCGGTGTCGACCTCCACTACGTGACCCATCCCGAGTCGATCGAGGAGGTCGAGAGCCTGGTCGGCCCGGGGATGGTCGAGTGGATGCGCCCACCGATCTCTCGCGAGTTCCTCATGCCCCGCACTCGCCTCGACGCCCGCGAGGCGCTCGACGTTCCCGCCCACGCGCGGATGGTCCTGGTCTCAGGCGGCGGCTGGGGCGTCGGCGACCTCGAGGGCGCGATCAGGACCGCCGCCGCCGACGGCGACACCCTCGTCGTCTGCATCACCGGGCGCAACGAGGCCCTGCGCGAGCGCCTCGAGCAGCGCTTCGACGACAACGACCAGGTGCGGATCCTCGGCTTCACCGAGCAGATGAGCGACTGGATGGCGGCCGCCGACGCGATGATCCACGCCACCGCCGGCCTGACCGTGCTCGAGGCCCACATCCGCGGCTGCCCGGTCGTCTCCTACGGCTTCTCGGCCGGCCACCTGCGCGCCAACAACGCCGCCTTCGAGCGCTTCGGCCTCGCCGAGGTCGCCCGCTCTCCCCACGAGCTGGAGTCGGTGCTGCGGCACGTCACCCGCGAGCGCCAGTCGCCCGACTCCTCGTTCGCCTCGCTGCCCTCGATCGCCTCCCGCGCGCTCGAGGTGCGGCCGCGGGTCAAGCAGCAGCCGGTCTGGCGGGTGCGGACCGAGCGGGTGACCGCCGCGGTGGCGGCTGTCGTCGTCCTGGTGGTGATGGTCCTCTCGGTGGCCAAGACCGAGAACCCCTACAAGGTCGTCTCGAACCCGCTGAAGAGCCACATCCACATCGTCACCGACGAAGACAAGGCAAACGCC
>DASTGL010000067.1:0-8565 GCA_035719145.1 Solirubrobacterales bacterium | reverse complement strand
GACCAGGACGACCGGCAGGTCGCTCGTCGCCGGCCCGCCCGGTGCCACGAGTTCCTGAGCCTGAGCGGCTCGGATCAGCGGCTGGAACGCCTCCAGGTGGGTGTTGACAAAGTGGAACGGATGGCTGCCGCGGACCTGGGCGTCGGTCGCGGTCCAGCCGCGTTTCACCGCCACCGGCTGGCCGCCGACGGATAGTTCGAGCAGCGTGTTGAAGTTGCCGCCGCTCGCGTTCCAGGTGTGCACGCCCGCCCCGGTCCGGGCGAGGATCACGTCGCGCATCTGCAATTTGCCGAGCACCTCGGCGTCGGCCAGTTCGCCGCCCGGTCCGTCGCCGGGGACGTTGTTGAAGTCGGCCGGGGTTTCGGTCCCGAACTCGTTCTGGACGACGACGACTTCGTAGCGGTCAGGGCCGGGGCCCTTGTTGAGCTGGTTCAGCAGCAGTTCGAGATAGTCGATCGTGATTTCTTTGCCGGCGGGGGTGATCGGCGTCGTGTGCCAGTACGCCACCTCCTGCAGGCCGACCAGGTCGGGCTTCTCGCTGCGGATCTCGTCCGCGAGCCCCTTGGCCCGGGTCGGGAAGTCGTTGGCGACGACGTCGCGCAGAACGGCGCCGCTCGCGCTCACCACCTGTTCGGTGTTTTCGGCGGCGATCACCGGCCCCAGATCGGCGCCGAGATAGAGGTTGCGGGTCATCACGCCTACGACCTTGCCTTTGCCGTTGTCGTGACCGGCGGGTCGGTGGCCGTGGTTGTCGCCGTGCCCCTTCGCCGCCGCCGTCGCGGGCAACGCCAGCGCAAGCGCCAGGGCTACGACGGCCAGCAGGATCGGCAGCCGGCGGATAAGTGCGGTGCTCAAGCTCGTCCTCCTCTTCCGTGGCCCCGTTCCCTCAGGGCCCGTTGGTCGAGGCGCCTCCGTCCGGGTCGCCTCCCCCTGCGGCTACCCGGCTCCCACCTGACTCGAATCAAGAATGACTATAGGCCCTCCCTTGAAACACATTCACAAATCTGCCACACTCCCGCTTAGATTTTTAGAGCTTCATCGATAGAACTTCATTAGAACCCCAAGAAACCCCTGGAGGCAAGGCAAAAGTGGCAAAGACGATCGGAATCGACCTCGGCACGACCAACTCGTGCGTGGCGGTGATGGAGGGCGGCGAGCCCACCGTTCTGGAGAACGCCGAGGGCGGGCGCACGACCCCGTCGGTCGTCGCGTTCACCGAGAGCGGCGAGCGCCTCGTCGGCACCGTCGCCAAACGCCAGGCAGTGATGAACCCGGAGAACACGATCTTCTCGATCAAGCGCTTCATGGGCCGCAAGGAGGCCGAAGTCAAAGAGGAGGAGACGATCGTCCCGTACAAGGTCGAGGCCGGCCCCAACGGCGACGTCCGGGTCGACGCGCGCGGCAAGCAGTACAGCCCGCCGGAGATCAGCGCGATGATCCTGCAGAAGCTGAAAGCGGACGCCGAAGCGAAGCTCGGCGAAACCGTCGACAGCGCCGTGATCACCGTCCCCGCCTACTTCAACGACGACCAGCGGCAGGCGACCAAGGACGCCGGCAAGATCGCCGGGCTCGAGGTGAAGCGGATCATCAACGAGCCGACTGCGGCCTCGCTCGCCTACGGGCTCGACAAAGAGGACTCCGACCACGCGATCCTCGTCTTCGACCTCGGCGGCGGCACCTTCGACGTCTCGGTGCTGGAAATCGGCGACGGCGTCTTCGAGGTGAAAGCGCCCGCCGGCGACAACCACCTCGGCGGCGACAACTGGGACAAAGCGATCGTCGAGTGGCTGGTGGCGGAGTTCAAACGCGACCAGGGCGTCGATCTCTCGCTGGACAAAAACTCGCTGCAGCGCCTCTACGAGGCCGCCGAGAAGGCGAAGATCGAGCTCTCCTCCACCCAGGAGACGCAGATCAACCTGCCGTTCATCACCGCCGTCGAGGGGCAGCCGAAGCACCTCGACCTGAAGCTCAGCCGCTCGAAGCTGAACGAGCTGACCGGCGAGCTGCTCGACCGCGTGGTCGGGCCGGTGAAACAGGCGCTGAAAGACGCCGACACCGAGGTCGACCACGTCGTCCTCGTCGGCGGCATGACCCGGATGCCGGCGGTCCGCGAGAAGGTCAAAGAGCTGACCGGCAAGGAGCCCCACCAGGGCGTCAACCCGGACGAGGTCGTGGCGGTCGGCGCGGCGATCCAGGCGGGTGTGCTGGCCGGCGACGTCAAGGACGTGCTGCTGCTCGACGTCACCCCCCTGACCCTGGGGATCGAGACCAAAGGCGGCGTGATGACGCGGCTGATCGAGCGCAACACGACGATTCCGACGAAGAAGTCGGAGGTCTTCTCGACCGCCGAGGACAACCAGCCGAGCGTCGAGATCCATGTGCTCCAGGGCGAGCGCGAGATGGCCAGCGGCAACAAGAGCCTGGGCAAATTCCAGCTCACCGGGATCCCGCCGGCGCCGCGCGGCATGCCGCAGATCGAGGTCGCCTTCGACATCGACGCCAACGGGATCATCAACGTGACCGCGACCGACAAAGGCACCGGCAAAGAGCAGAAGATCGAGATCAAATCCGGCTCCGGCCTCTCCGACGAGGAAATCCAGAGCATGGTCTCCGACGCCGAGAGCCACGCCGAGGAGGATCGCAAACAGCGCGAGCTGGCCGAGGCCCGCAACCTCGCCGAGAACGCGGCCTACCAGGCGGAGAAAGCGATCGACGAGGCCGGCGACAAAGTCGACGACGCCTCGAAGGATGCGGTGCGCGACGCGGTCAAGGACGTGCGCGAGTCCCTGGAGTCGGGCTCGAAAGAGGAGCTGGACGCGAAGGTCGAGGCTCTGAACACGGCAATGACCAAAGTCTCCGAGCAGATCTACGCGGCGGCTTCGGCTGAGGCGGCCTCGGAGGGGGCCACCGAGAACGGTGCTTCCTCTGATGAGGAGGAGGTCGTCGACGCCGAGGTGGTCGACGAGGAGGGCAAATGAGCGAGGCTCCGGAGGAGACTCGCCTCGAAGAGACCCGTCCCGAGGAGGACGGGTCTCAGGCCGTCGAGGAGGACTTCGCGAAGCTGCTGGCTGACGCCGAGCAGCAGAAGGAGGAGTACCTCGAACTTGCTCGCAGGACGAAAGCTGACTTCGAGAACTTTCGCAAGCGGGCTGCGCAGCAGGCGCAGGAAGCCCAGCTGCGCGGAAAGATCGATGTTGCCCGAGAAGTGATCGACGCTGTCGACAACCTCGAGCGGGCGCTGGAGGCTGCTGACGGCTCAGAGGACGGGCTTCGATCCGGGGTTGAGATGGTGCTCTCCGGGTTGCGCGAGACGTTGTCGCGGAACGGGGTCGAGGCTGTCGATCCGAAGGGGGAGAAGTTCGACCCGACCAAGCACGAGGCTCTCTCCACCCAGCCGGTGGAGGGAACCGAGAGCGGGGTCGTCGTCGAGGTCTTGCAGAAGGGCTATGCGCTGGGGGATCAGTTGGTTCGGCCGGCGCGCGTTGTGGTGAGCAGCTAGGAGGACTGTGGCTGACGAGCTCTACAAGACGCTGGGCGTCTCGAAGAAGGCGACCGACGAGGAGATCAAGAAGGCGTACCGGAAACTGGCCCGGAAATACCACCCTGACCGCAATCCGGGCGACAAGGAGGCGGAGGAGAAATTCAAGGAGATCTCCGCCGCCCATGACGTCCTCGGCGATCCCGAGAAGCGCAAGGAGTACGACGAGGCCGGCGCCTTCGCGGGCTTCGGCGGCTTCGGCGGTGGCGGCGGCAACCCGTTCGGCGGCGGTGCCCCCGGCGGTCAGGCCGGCGGCTTCGGCGGCTTTGACTTCGGCGATCTCTTCAGTGGTGTCTTCAACCGGGGCGGCGGCCGTCAAGCGCAGCAGGTGCGCGGGCGCGACCTCGAGACCGAGGTGCAGCTGACCTTCGATCAGGCGATCAACGGCGCCCAGATCAGCGTCACCGTCCCGAAGGCATCCCGCTGCGCCACCTGCCACGGCAGCGGCGCCAAACCGGGCACGTCCCCCACCACCTGCCCGCGCTGCGAAGGCCGCGGGGTCGAGAACCAGGGGCAGGGCCTGTTCTCGATCAGCCAGCCCTGCTCGCAGTGCGGCGGCTCCGGCCAGATCATCGAGGACCCCTGCCCGACCTGCGGCGGCTCCGGCCTCACCCAGCAGACCAAGCGCTACAAAGTCAACGTCCCCGCCGGGGTCAAGGACGGCAGCCGCATCCGCCTCGCCGGTAAGGGCGAGGACGGCCCCCGCGGCGGCCCGCCCGGCGACCTCTACGTCACCACCCGCGTCAAACCGTCCCCCGTCTTCGAGCGGCTCGACGACGGCAACCTCGAGGTGACGGTGCCGATCACGGTGCCCGAGGCGCTGCGCGGCGGCACGATCGAGGTGCCGACCCTGAACGGGACGAAGAAGATCAAGGTGGCGCCGGGGACCAAGCACGGCAGCGTCCAGCGCTTGCGCGGCGAAGGTCCGCCCAAGAAGCGAGGCGGCAACGGCGACATCCGCTACCGGCTGGAGATCCAGATGCCGACCGAGCTGAGCGAGGAGCAGCGCGAGGCGGTCGACAAGCTGGCCGAGGCCCTGAACGGCGGCGACCCGCGAGCCGAGCTGCTGCGAAAGGCGGCGCGCTGATGGCCACCTACCGGCGCCGGGTGAAGGCGACCTTCGACCAGGACCAGGGCGTGTTCATGATCTCGGTCGCGGCTGAGTTGGCGGAGATGCACCCGCAGACCCTGCGCACCTACGAGCAGCGGGGGCTGATCGAGCCGAAGCGCTCGCCGAAGAACACCCGCCTCTACTCCCAGCGCGACGTCGAGCGGCTGCGGCGGATCCAGGAGATGACCGCGCAGGGGCTGAACCTCGCCGGGGTGGAAATGGTGCTGGCGCTGGAAGGACAGGTGCAGCGGCTGCGGGCCGAAAACGAGCGGCTGCGCAAGCGGCTTGACGAGATCGAAACGAACGGGAAGACGAAGAACGGAGAAACGGGCTGATGCAGGCGGACAGATTCACGGTGAAATCGCAGGAAGCGGTGGCCACGGCGCAGGAGTTGGCGCGGAGCCGCAACAACCCGGAGATCGCCTCCGCCCACCTGCTGCTGGCCCTGCTCGACCAGCCCGAATCGATGGCGGTCGCGGTGCTGCAGCGGGTCGGCGCCGACCCGGCGACGGTGCGGGCCGGCGCAACTGACGCGGTCGGCAAGCTGCCGACCGTCAGCGGCGGCGAGGAGCCGCGGATGTCGTCGAACCTGGCCCGCGTCGTCCGCGGCGCCGAGCAGGAGATGGCGAAGTTCGGCGACAGCTACATCACCGTCGGCCACCTGCTGCTGGCGCTGGCCGAGGACGGCTCCGGCGTCTCCGACCTGCTGCCCGAGCGCGAGGAGCTCGAGCGCGCGGTCAAAGCCGTCCAGGGCCCGGCGAAAGTGAACTCGCCGAACGCCGAGGACAACGCGCAGGCGCTGGAGAAATTCGGCCGCGACCTCACCGCCGAGGCCGAGAGCGGCAAGCTCGACCCGGTGATCGGGCGCGATGAGGAGATCCGCCGCGTCATCCAGGTGCTGAGTCGCCGGACCAAGAACAACCCGGTGCTGATCGGCGACCCCGGTGTCGGCAAGACGGCGATCGTCGAGGGGCTGGCGCAGCGGATCGTCAAGGGCGACGTCCCCGAGAGCCTGCGCGACCGCCGCGTGATCGCCCTCGACATCGGCTCGCTCCTCGCCGGCTCGAAATACCGCGGCGAGTTCGAGGAGCGGCTGAAAGCGGTGCTGAACGAGGTGCAGCAGGCGGAGGGCCAGATCGTCCTCTTCCTCGACGAGCTCCACACGATCGTCGGCGCCGGCGCCGCCGAAGGCGCGGTCGACGCCGCCAACCTGCTGAAGCCGATGCTCGCCCGCGGCGAGCTCCGCGCGGTCGGCGCAACGACGCTCGACGAGTACCGCAAGCACATCGAGAAAGACGCGGCGCTGGAGCGGCGCTTCCAGCCGGTGCTGGTCGGCGAGCCCGACATGAACGACACGATCGCGATCCTGCGCGGGCTGAAGGAGCGCTACGAAAACCACCACGGCGTCCGCATCTCCGACTCGGCGATCGTCGCCGCCGCGACCCTCTCGGAGCGCTACATCGCCGACCGCTTCCTGCCCGACAAGGCGATCGACCTGATCGACGAGGCCGCCTCGCGGCTGAAGATCGAGATCGACTCGGTGCCGACCGAGATCGACGAGGTCGAGCGGCGGATCCAGCAGCTGGAGATCGAGCGCCAGGCGCTGAAGAAGGAGACCGACGAGGCATCGAAGGCGCGGCTGGGGACGCTCGAGGAGGACCTGGCGAACCTGCGCGAGGAGGCCGAGGCGCTGCGGACCCGCTGGCAGAACGAGAAAGAGCCGATCGAGCAGATCAACGCCGCCAAGGCCGAGCTGGAGGAGGCGCGGCAGGAAGTCGAGCGGGCAGAACGCGAGACCGATCTCGAGCGCGCGGCCGAACTCAAATTCGGCCAGATCCCCGAGCTGGAGGCGAAGGTCGCCGAGCAGCAGGCTCGACTGCAGGAGGTCCACGCCGGCGGCGGCACGATGCTCGCCGACGAAGTCACCGAGGAGGACATCGCCGAGGTCGTCGCCAAATGGACCGGCATCCCGGTCAGCCGGCTGATGGAGGGCGAGGTCGAGAAGCTCATACATATGGAGGAGCGGCTGCACGACCGGGTGATCGGCCAGGACGAGGCGATCGCCGCGGTCTCCAACGCCCTGCGGCGCTCGCGGGCGGGTCTGTCCGACCCGAACCGCCCGATCGGCTCCTTCCTCTTCCTCGGCCCGACCGGCGTCGGCAAGACCGAGCTGGCGAAGGCGCTGGCCGAGTTCATGTTCGACTCCGAGCAGGCGATCGTCCGCCTCGACATGTCCGAGTACATGGAGAAGCACACGGTCGCGCGGCTGATCGGCGCGCCCCCCGGCTACGTCGGCTACGAGGAGGGCGGCCAGCTGACCGAGGCGGTGCGGCGGCGGCCCTACGCGGTGGTCCTGCTGGACGAGATCGAGAAGGCCCACCCCGACGTCTTCAACACGCTGCTGCAGCTGATGGACGACGGGCGCCTGACCGACGGCCAGGGCCGCACGGTCTCCTTCACCAACACGGTCTTGATCATGACCTCGAACGTCGGCTCGGACCGGATCGCCGGCGAGCAGGTCGACGAGGGCATCCGCGAGGCGATCGAAGAGGTGCTGGCGGCGACCTTCAAGCCGGAGTTCCTCAACCGGATCGACGACACCGTGATCTTCCACCGGCTGAGCAAGGCCGACATCGGCCGGATCGTCGAGCTGCAGGTCAACCAGCTGGTCGGCCGGGTGGCCGAGCGCGGGATCGAGATCGAGCTCACCGACGACGCCCGCACCCTGCTCGGCAACCTCGGCTACGACCCCACCTACGGGGCGCGGCCGCTGAAGCGGGTGATCCAGAAGCAGCTGGTCGACAAGCTGGCGCTGAAGATCCTCGAGGGCGAGTTCAGCGAGGGCGACGTGGTCCGGGTCGACGCCGGCGACGGCGAAGTCGTCTTCGAACGCGCCGGGACGCCCGCTGCAAGCCCTGCGGCGTAGCCGCGTGGCAGCGGGCGCAATGCCCGCTGCCGGGGCTCAAATTCCCGCTCCTTTCTGCCGAAACAACAAGACACGAAAGGTGCTCTTTAATTGTCTGGTCGAAGCTGGGCAAAGGGAGACTGCCTGTTGGAGCGAATGAAGGAAGACGTGACCCCGATCAATGCGCGGCCGAAGCGCCGCCAGCCAGAGGCGTTCGAGGACGCCTCTTTAGCGCTGCGTGAGCACCTGCTCTGGCCGGTCGAGGACCGACTGCTGGGGCTGAGCGACCGTGGTCGCGCCGCTCTCGCCGGCGGTGCTGTCGTCGTCGCGCTGGGGCTTGGGATCGGCGCTTTCGCGCTGGGCGGGTCCGGCGGGTCCGAGCCGACGTCGACCAGCCCGGTCGCCGCCGTCAGCCAGCGCACCCCGCATCCCGCTCCCGTCTCCCCGAAGCCGGAAGCACAGCCGGAGCCGACGCTGCACGGCGCCGCCCCGGTCTTCAAGCCGGCCGACAACCCGGAGCAGGCCGACCCCTCGAAGGGCAACGAAGGCTCCGGCGCTCCTGCCGCCGCTGCCGCCAACACCGGCGACCCCGCCACCGACACGATCACCTCGACTCCGGCCCAGAGCGCAGCTGCCGCCACGACTTCGAAAGCCCGCCCCGCCACCGACCTCCCCGACGGGCCGCCGGCCGGCCCCGCCGCGATCGCCGTCGCCCGCAAGTTCGCCGACGCCTTCGTCGTCTACGAGACCGGCGGCAACGAAGACAGCGTCCGCAAAGCCTTCGGCGCGACGGCCACCCCGGAGCTGACCAAAGCGCTGATGCGCCGGCCGCCCCACCAGCCCGCCGGCGTCGAAGTCCCGCAGGCGAAGGTGCTCAACATCGTCCCGGCTCCCTCGCACGGGACGATCTACCCGCTCAGCGTCTCGCTGCTGCGGGTCGGGGTGACGAGCGAGCTGCGGCTGGAGATGGAACAGCTGAAAAACAAAGAGTGGCGCGTCACCAACGTCCTC
>DASTGL010000066.1:0-2908 GCA_035719145.1 Solirubrobacterales bacterium | reverse complement strand
GGCCCTGGCGGCTTGAGGCGCTGCAACCGCTTGGTTCCGCGGTCCCGCATCCCTAAGCTTTGCCGATGACCGCAACGCGCACGACCGTCGGCGAGTGCCGCCAGTGCCGCTCCTTCTGCGACAAGATGGTCGAGCCGCGTGGCTGCATCGAGCTCGGCTGCCGCTACCTCTACAGCTACGTCGACCGCCTCACCGGCGCCCAGTACGTCGGCTGCATGCAGGAGGTCTACGGGGCCGAGGTCGAGCTGGCGGCGGTGCTGGAGCCAGGCGGCTTCGGCGGCGTCAAGATGACCGGCGACCCGCTGCCGCACTGCCAGTTCTCGGTCGAGCGCGCCTACGAGGGCGAAGGGGGGTCCTACGGCTGCGTCAACCGCCGCTTCTTCGACTGCAGCGACGAGGGCAGCGAGGGCCTGCGCGCCTTCGATCTGCGCGACGTCTAGCGGTTCTTCTCGGGCACCGCGCGATCTCGACACCCTTTAGTGACGCGACACCGTTCCATGTAGACTTTTTGCATGGCTGATTCCTCCGTCGCCGACGTCGACGCCAACGCGCTGCTCGACGAGGCCAACTCCACGTCCGAGGCTCAGGGCGAACCGAAGTTCACGCTCGAGCTGAACCAAGACCAGAAGGACATCCGCGAGTGGGTGCACGGCTTCGCCGAGGGCGTCGTCCGGCCGGCCGCCGCGGAGTGGGACGAGCGCGAGGAAACGCCGTGGCCGGTCATCCAGGAGGCCGCCAAGATCGGCCTCTACAGCTTCGAAGCCGTCGGCCAGTTCTGGGCCGACGAGACCGGGCTGACGCTGCCGATCGCCAACGAGGAGCTGTTCTGGGGCGACGCCGGCATCGGCATGGCGATCATGGGCACGACGCTCGCGGTCGCAGCGATCTTCGGGCAGGGAACCCCGGAGCAGATGGGCGAGTGGATCCCGCAGTGCTTCGGCACCCCCGACGACGTCAAGCTCGGCGCCTTCTGCGCCTCGGAGCCCGACGCCGGCTCCGACGTCTCCGGCATCCGCACCACCGCCAAGTACGACGAAGCCAAGGACGAGTGGGTGATCAACGGCCAGAAGGCCTGGGCGACCAACGGCGGCATCGCCAACGTCCACGTCATCATCGCCTCGGTCGACCGCGAGCTCGGCTCGCGCGGCCACGCCGCCTTCGTGATCCCGCCGAACACGCCCGGCTGCGAGCAGGGCGCGAAGGTGAAGAAGCACGGCCTGCGCGCCTCCCACACCGCTGACGTCCACCTCGACGACTGCCGCGTCCCGGGCTCCTGCCTGCTGGGCGGCAAAGAGAAGCTCGACGAACGCCTCGCCCGCGTCCGCGAGGGCAAGAAAGCCAAATCGCAGGCGGCGATGCAGACTTTCGAGGCCAGCCGGCCGACCGTGGGAGCCCAGGCGCTCGGCATCGCCCGCGCCGCCTACGAGTACGCCCTCGACTACGCCAAAGAGCGCGAACAGTTCGGCCGCAAGATCGTCGAGAACCAGTCGATCGCCTTCGACCTGGCGAACATGAAGCTCGAGATCGACGCTGCCCGCCTGCTCGTCTGGCGCGCCGCCTGGATGGGCCGCCAGGGCCACAAATTCGAAAACGCCGAGGGCTCGATGTCGAAGCTCAAGGCCGGCGAGGTCGCCGTCTGGGTGACCGAGCGGGCGATCCAGATCCTCGGCGGCAACGGCTACACCCGCGAGTTCCCGGTCGAGCGCATGCACCGCGACTCGAAGATCTACACGATCTTCGAGGGCACCTCCGAGATCCAGCAGCTAGTGATCTCCCGCGCCATCTCGGGCCTCCACATCAAATAACCAAGACTTACGGCGGGAGAGCAAGGACCGGCTGGGGGAGCCGGTCCTTGTCGCCTGCCTTCTGTAAGTGGCGAGTTAATCTCGCCATAGCAGGATTAACTCGCCACTCGTCTACTTGCCGCGGCGTTTGAGGCCTTCGCGTCTGAGGCGCTTGGCAAGAGTCACTTCTGCTTTCGAGGACCCTTTCTTCTCTGGCCCAGGGGTCTCCAGGGTTGCCGGGAGGCCCTCGAAGCGGGGCTCTGAGAGGAAGGCGGAGAGGCCTCTTTTGCCCATCTCGCCTTTGCCGATGTTGGCGTGGCGGTCGAGATGGGCGCCTAGGGGGACGGCGGCGTCGTTTACGTGGACGGCGCCGAGGCGATCGATGCCGATCATGGCGTCTGCTTCGTCTAGGACCGCGGCCAGGTGGGCCTCGTCGGTGATGTCGTAGCCCTGGGCGAACATGTGGCAGGAGTCGAGGCAGAGGCCGAGGCGCTTGTCGTCGCCGGCACCGTCGATCAGGGTGGCGATCTGGTCGAAATCGCGCGCGAGGAGGCCTTTGTGGCCGGCGGTCTGCTCGATCAGCAGCGGGCAGGAATCGGTCTCCTTCAGCGCCTCGGCGATCAGTTTCGAAGCGCGTTTAAGCGAGGGTTTGAGCGGGTCGGTTTTCTGCGAGCCCGGGTGCAGGACCACGCCTCGGGCGCCGATCCCGTCGCCGATCGTCAGCGCGTGGGTGAGGGAGGTGAGGGACTTCTTCCGCAGCTCTTTGTCTTTGGTCGCGCAGTTGATCAGGTAGACGGCGTGGATGATCACCGCTTCGACCTTGGAGGCGTCCATCGCCTCGCGGAAAGCGGCGAAATCGGCCTCGCCGTATTTCGTCGGCCGCCACATCCGCGGGCTCTGGTGAAAGATCTGGATAGATTCGCAGCCGCGCTCCTTGCCGCGCTCGATCGCGTTGGCGAGTCCGCCGGCGGTGGAAACGTGCGCTCCTACGAACATGAAAAGCGATAACTCCCGTCTCAGGTTTGCCCCCTCGCCGACCGGTGCGCTGCACATCGGCGGAGCGAGGACGGCACTCTACAACTGGCTCGCCGCCCGCCACGACGGCGGCGCGCTGATCCTGCGGA
>DASTGL010000065.1:0-8918 GCA_035719145.1 Solirubrobacterales bacterium | reverse complement strand
ATTCCGTGTCGATGGTGTAGAAGTTTCGACCGGCCGTCCCCGGCGGAGTGACCAGCTCATAAGCTCGGCAGGCCGGAAGCAATGCGGACATGCCCGTCCGAAGGCCTTCATTTGGGCAAGCCGTCTCAGCTTTAGTTGCGTCTGCCCCAAACATCAACCCAAACCAACAGATCACAATCAAGCAGAAGAAGCCGACGCGCCTGTGGCTATCCCACCTGTCGCGTTGCAGCTGCAACGTGTGTGCCATCTCTCCCTATCCCCTCGCTTGTCAGTCCCTGAAAGACCCTGTCTCGGTAACGAACCCCTCTAGCGGGTCCGCAATCACCTCGAACCAGATCTAGCTCGATCGCGCGAGTGATGTCAAGGCCATAGATATCGCTGCAGTTGCACGTGATGGGGGGAAATACCCTGCAAAACGCCCGGTTTACTTCACCACAAGGGGTGTCAAATGTCACTCGCTCATCCCAAGTCCCTGTAGCGCTAGTGACATCTAAGACGATAAGCCCGCACATACTCTCAGACCGTACCGGTATGCGGTATTGTTGCCTTTATCGAACGGTAGTTTGCCTTGAAAGGACCGGGAAGGATCATCTTCGACTTCTCGGATTCCTTTTTCGTAGGCCTCCAGCACAGCTTCCACCTCTTTTTTTTCCCCCTCCGGAGCCCCTAATTCCCGGAGCCTTTCGACCATGGCTTTGAAGGGCGGCAAGGCCTTGTCCGACATGAACTCTTCCTTTTCCTTATCAGACAATTCATTGAACTCGACGCCCAGCAGAACCTTTCCCACATTTCGATAGCCCGCCTTGCAAATCTGGTCGCCCTTCTGGATGTACTGCTTCTTGGTCAAACTGGACGTAGCCAGCTCTTCCGGTTCGGTTGCACTGGTGTCACCGCACCCAGACACCGCGAAGGCTGCCGCCGCACCCGCCAACATCAGGGACAAAAGTCTCTTCTTCAATGGTTTCTCTCCCGGCCGCCTTGACGATGGCGCGAGCAACGCCATCACACATCAGGGCATTGGACAATGGTTTTCGATTCGTTCTACTCGGTAGGGTTTTTGCTTGTCAACTAGGGGCTGGGCCAGCTACAACTAGGGCGAGCGACGAAATCCCTGCATTTGTAGTGATTTCTTGTGATAGTCCGAGTGACACGAGGCAGTCGTCCGGGGAGCATGTAGCGAGCTAAAGGGCAATCAGCTATTAGGAGACAGGTGGTTGCAGGGCACAGAGCGGACCGGGGGCCTTGGGGCGACCCCGGTCCTGGATTAGTTTTATCTAGACGATCGTCACGGAGAGATTGTCAGGCCGGTGAATGGGCTGGTGCCTGTCTCCAAGGACCAAGAGGCTTTGAGTTCGCCTACTTCCGGGCACCCTACTCCGCCTGCGGTTCTAGTGAATCCCTGTTTTTCTACGCTCAGGGCCGCCGGGGTCACGTTTGTGGTGAATTCCCCTGTGAACTGCGCTGCCTCATAGGTGCACCCTCCGGTGAGCGCGCTGGTGAGGGTGAATTTGAGGTTTCTCGGCGCTTTGTCTTCTGTGCAGGTCTTCGCCGTGATCAGGAACTTGTCCGTGCTCGGCTCGTTTTCGATGCAGTAGTGCAGGTTCTGGACAGCAACTTCGAACTGCGGGTTGAAGGGGAGCGTACTTGTACATCTGGGCTCTTCGTTGGCGCCTTTGGTTCCGGTGCCGCCGACTGATCCGCTGATGATTGTTATCTTGATCAGCCCTTTTTCATTCTGATGCACGATACCCTTAAGAGACGCTGTGGTGCAGGTCATCGACCCACTTGCGGAGGTGAAGAATAGTGACGTGGTTGTGAGGTTAACTGTTTCCCCCGAAGCCACAGCTTTGCCAGCCTCTGTCAACGTAGTCGCTCCGGAAGCCGCTCCTGGAATAACAAACAGCGCCATAAGGACGACGAGTGAGGCACTGATTATTGCTCTTGATTTTAGCATTCGGGTGATCCCTTCTGGCGCCAACAACCCAGAACTGGGATTCTCGGGGGTGCCTGGGCCGGTGGATTTCTGGATCAAAGATGATCCGGGGCGCGCTCTCGAGCGGCCCCGGATTCTCAGTACTCTTTAGACGATGGTCACGGAGAGATTGTCAGGCCGGTGAATGGGCTGGTGTCTGTCTCCAGAGACCAGGTGCCTTTGAGTTCGCCGGTTTCCGGGCAGAGTCCTCCGCCTGCCGTCTTGGTGAATCCCTGTTTTTCTACGCTTAGGGTTGCGGGGGTCACGTTTGTGGTGAATTCGCCTGTTACCTGAGCTGCCTCATAGGTGCACCCTCCGGTGAGCGCGCTGGTGAGGGTGAATTTGAGGGTTCTCGGCGCTTTTTCTTCTGTGCAGGTCTTCGCCGTGATCAGGAACTTGTCCGTACCAGGCTCGTTTTCGATGCAGTAGTGCAGGTTCTGGACAGCAACTTCGAACTGCGGGTTGAAGGGCACCGTGCTTGTGCAGCGGGGCTCTTTGTTCGCGCCTTCCCCTCCGGTTCCGCCGAAGAGCGCGGTTGAGATTGTCCCCTTGATCAGCCCTTTTTCATTCTGATGCAGGGTCCCTGTCAGGGTGCCTGTGGTACAGGTGACGTTTCCGGCGGGCGTCGTGAGGGTGATCAACGGCGATGTTGCCACTATTTTTTCTCCGGCTTTCACCGCAACGCCGTTCTCTGTCACGGTGGTCGCAGCAGAGGCCAGGGCCGGAGCGATCGCGAACGCCGCGAAGGCCACGAGTGAGGCGCAGATTGCCAACGTCTTCTTGGGCATTTGAGATACTTCCTTCCTTGAGTCCCGGCCGAGGCCGGGCGTTTGAGGGCCCCCGGGGTGCTTGCTCTTGAGGAGGGTGCGCCTCCGGGGGAGCTTGCTCGTATTGAACAAGCTGTTTCGAGCAATGCTTCTACCCGCTGTTCCTTGGGATTGTCAAGATTGCGAGCTGCCGCTGCTACAAATGGCCTCTACTAATAGGCTGCAATCCTGCCCTTTTCTGGGCGATCGCGGGGTGACAACAGGCAGTCACGACACGATGTCACTCGTCACTCACGCCTCAGCAGAGGTGGCCGGGGGCATGCCCCCGGCCTAAGCCACCTACTCGCTTGGCGAGGACTACGAGATCGACAGGGCCGTAAACGGGCTTTCGTCTGTCTCCAGGGTCCAAGCGACTTTTAGTTCTGTGCTTTCGGGACAAGAGCCACCACCTGCCACCCGGGTGAATTTCTGTTTTTCTAGGGCGAGGGTTCCGGGAGTCGTATTTGTGACGAAGGTTCCTGTCATTTGGGCTGCCTCATACGTGCAGTTGCCCAGCGAGCTGGTCCAAGTGAACCTCACATTCCTTGGCGCAACCGATTCTGTGCAGGTCTTGGCTTGAATCACGAAGGTATCGCTGATCGCGCTCTCGTTTTCGATGCACCAATGGAGGTTTTCCGTTTTGACTTCGAACTGCGGATTGAGCGGAAACGTGCTTGTGCAGCGGCGCTCTCCATTGGCACCGACAGTGCCGGTACCGCCGATACTGAGAGGGCTTGAGATTGTCAGCTTGAACAGTCCGCCTGAGTTTTGGTGAACCGATGCTGTCATGGTTGCTGTGGTACAGGTCACAGTGCCGAAGACGGAGGTCCACGAAAAGGAGGACGATGTTCCCAAAATGGTTTTACCAGTTGCTACGGCGGAGCCGCTCTCTGTGAGGGTTGCGCCAGTGGCAACCGTCGGCGCGAGGGCTAGAGAGAGAAAGATGACAAGGGAGAGAAACGGTGCCATGTGGTTTTTAGACATGGTGTGGTTTCCTTTCTAGGATGTGGGCTCGGACCAGCTGAGCGTCGAGCTTCGAGGCGCCCCGGTGTGCTGTCAAGGTACGATGGAGTTTCCTGCGTCATCCTTCGGCCCAAAAGAGCTGCAAAGGCTCTATACCCTAAGAAGCCCCGGGAGTGCCAAATGGCAGTGACAGCTCGGTGTCACTGCGTTGCTAGGAGAAGCGTTCTAGGCCGTCAACACTTTGTGACTGAAATGACGAGCGCGCGATCGGCGATGTTCGTGGTCATACCGTTGGCGCCGCCGTTATAGGAGACAGAGGTGGCTAGGACCTCGTTGGCTAGGTAGTCCTGGTGGGCCTGGGCGGCGGCTAGGAGGTCTTCGTCGCCATCGAGGGTTAAGGCGATGCGGTCGGTTATCTCTAGGCCGGCGTCTTTGCGGGCTATCTGGACGGCGTGGACGATCTCGCGGGCCAGGCCCTCGCGGCGGAGCTCGTCGTCCAGCTCCAGCTGGAGGGCTACGGCGTGGCCGGCCTCGGCCTCCACCTCATAGCCCTCGAGGGGCTGGAGGGCGAGGGTGATGTCGTCGGGGCCGAGGGTGTGGTCGGTGCCGTCGATCGCGATCCCGATCTCGCCGCCTTCCGCGAGGACGGCGGCTACGTGGGCGGCGTCGAGGGCCTCGACGGCGGCGGCTACCTGCGGCATGTTCTTGCCGAAGCGGGGGCCTAGGGAGCGGTAGTTGGGCTTGGCGCTGTAGGAGACCAGCTCCGACTCGTCGCTGACGAAGTCGAGCTCCTTGACGTTGAGCTCGGCGGTGACGAGGTCGGCGCGGGCTTCGATCGCGGCGCGCTCGGCCTCGTTGGCGACGATCACGGCGCGGCGCAGCGGCTGGCGGACCTTCGCCTTGGCCTGGGCGCGGGCGGCGCGGCCGAGCTCGACCGTGAGCCGGACCGCCTCCATCCCCTGCTCCAGGTCGGGGTCGGCGAGCGCCTCATCGACCTCGGGGAAGTCGCGCAGGTGGACCGAGGGCGCGGCGTCCTCGCCCGCGAGGTTGCGGTGGATCTCGTCGGCGAGGAAGGGCGTGAACGGGGCGAGCATCGCCACCGTCTCCAGCAGGCAGTGACGCAGGGTCGCGAAGGCGGCGCGGTCGCCATCCCAGAAGCGGCGGCGGCTGAGTCGCACGTACCAGTTCGAGAGCTCCTCGACGAACTCGGCAATCGCCCGCCCGGCACTGGTGCAGTCGTAGTCGTCCATCCGCTCCCGCACGGTCGCCGTCGTCGCCTGCAGCCGCGAGAGCGCCCAGCGGTCGAGGTCGTTCAGGCCATCGCGTGGTTCCTTTGTCGTGTCGGAGCCGACAAAAGAACCACGCGATTGGCTCTCGAAGTCCTCGGGGGCCAGGTTCTCGGCGTTCGCGTAGAGGACCCAGAAGGAGTAGGTGTTCCAGAGGGTGAGGAGGAACTGGCGGACCGACTCGCCGACGGTGTCGACGCTGAAGCGGTAGCCGGCCCAGGGCTGCTGGGCGGTCAGGTAGTACCAGCGGAAGGCGTCGGCGCCGTGGGCGTCGAGGACGTCCCAGGGGTCGACGACGTTGCCGCGGCTCTTCGACATCTTCTGCCCCTCGGGGTCGAGGATCAGGCCGAGGCAGACGCAGTTCTTGTAGCTCGAGGTGTCAAAGAGCAGGGTCGACTCGGCGAGCAGGGTGTAGAACCAGCCGCGGGTCTGGTCTTGGGCCTCGCAGATGTAGTCGGCCGGGAAGCGCTCCTCGAACTCCTCTTTGCCCTCGAACGGATAGTGGAACTGCGCGAAGGGCATCGCGCCGCTGTCGTACCAGGTGTCGATCACCGAGAGGACGCGGCGCATCTCGCCGCCGCAGCGCTCGCAGTCGAGGGAGACCCCGTCGATGTAGGGGCGGTGCAGGTCCTCGGGCACGGTGCCGCGCGCGCGCTCGCGCAGGTCCTCGACCGAGCCGGCGCAGAAGCGCTCGTCGCAGCCGTCGGCGGTGCACTCCCAGATCGGCAACGGCGTCCCCCAGTAGCGGTCGCGCGAGAGCGCCCAGTCGACGTTGTTCTCCAGCCATTTGCCGAAGCGGCCGTGCTTGACGTGCTCGGGGTGCCAGCCGATCTCCTCGTTGTTGGCGAGCAGCTGGTCCCGCGCCTGCGAGGTGGCGATGTACCAGCTCGACATCGCGTAGTAGAGGAGCGGCGTGCCGCAGCGCCAGCAGTGCGGGTAGGCGTGCTCGTAGACCTGCTCGCGGAACAGCAGGCCGCGCGAATCGAGGTCGGCGATCAGGGCCTTGGTGGTCTCGGTGTCCTTGACGAACTGGCCCTCGAAGCCGGTTGCGCTCGAGGTGAACTTGCCGTCGAGGTCGACCGGGTTGTAGAGGGTGGCGGCGTCGGTGGGGTCGAAGATCCCCGCCTCGGCGGCCGCCCGGTAGTCGTCCTCGCCGAAGGCGGGCGCGATGTGGACGAGGCCGGTGCCGTCGTCGGTGGTGACGAAGTCGCCGGCGAGGACGCGGAAGGCGTCGGCGGGGCCGTCGTCGGCGAGAGCGAAGACGGGGCCGCGGTAGGCGCGGCCGACGAGGTCGGAGCCGGGGAAGCGATCGAGCACCTCAGCCTCCTCGCCCAGGACCTTCTCGACCAGCGGCTCGGCGAGGATCACCGTCTCCATGCTCCCGCCGGAGGCGGGCACGCGAGCGCGCACGTAGGTCATCTCCGGCGCCACCGCCACGGCGACGTTGCCCGGGAGGGTCCAGGGGGTCGTCGTCCAGACCAGCAGCGACTCGCCGCTCTCGCTCCCGTCCTCCCCCAGCAGCGGGAACCGCACGTAGATCGAGGGGTCTTTGACGTCCTCGTAGCCCAGCGCCACCTCGTGCGACGACAGCGCGGTACCGCAGCGTGGGCAGTAGGGGACGACCTTGTGGCCCTCGTAGAGGCGCCCGTCGTCCCATAGCCGGCGCAGCGACCACCAGACCGACTCGATGTAGTCGTCCTCGAGGGTGACGTAGGGGTCGTCGAGGTCGATCCAGAAGCCGATCCGCTCGGTCAGCTTGTTCCACTCCTCGACATACTCGAAGACGGAGGTGCGGCAGCGCTGGTTGAACTCGGCGATCCCGAACTCCTCGATCTCCTGCTTGGAGGAGATCCCGAGCTGCTTTTCGACCTCGAGCTCGACCGGCAGGCCGTGGCAGTCCCAGCCCGCCTTGCGCGGGACCCGGTACCCGCACATCGTCTTGTAGCGCGGGTAGACGTCCTTGAAGACGCGGGCGAGGACGTGGTGGGAGCCGGGGCGGCCGTTGGCGGTCGGCGGGCCCTCGTAGAAGCTCCAGACCGGGGCGCCCTCGCGCTGGGCGAGCGAGCGCTCGAAGACCCCCTCCTCGCGCCAGCGCGCCAGCATCCGCTCCTCGAGGGCGGGAAAGGACTGCTTCGGGTCGACGGGCTCGAATCCGGGCATGAAGCTGACGATTCTATGAGGCGTCGGGGGGAGCGTTCCCAAAGGGAGGACGCCGTTCCCGATGCCCTCCAACCTTTAGGGTGCGGGCCGATGGACCGCTACGACCTCAACGGCAAAGTCGCGCTGGTCACCGGCGCCGCCCGCGGCATCGGCTTCGAGACCGCGCGACAGATGCACATGCGCGGGGCCACGGTGGCGGTTCTCGACCTCAACGCTGACGAGGCGCGCGACGCGGCGGAGCGGATCGGGCCGCGGGCGATCGGGCTCGGCGGCGACGTCACCGACCAGAGCGCGATGATGAACGCGGTCGCCCAGATCGTCGAAGAGTTCGGCGGCCTCGACATCGCCGTCGCCAACGCCGGCATCGCCCAGAAGAAGTTCGCGACCGTGCGCGGGATCTCCGGCGAGGAATGGGAGCGCGTGTTCGAGGTCGACCTGCTCGGCGTCTGGCGGACGGTGCGGGCGGCGCTGCCGCAGATCGTCGAGCGCCAGGGTCAGATGATCGTCGTCTCCTCCGTCTACGCCTTCGCCAACGGCTTCGGCAACACGCCGTACGCGGTCGCCAAGGCGGGGGTCGAGTCGCTCGGGCGGGCGCTGCGGGTGGAGCTGAAGCCGCACGGCGCCAGCGCCTCCGTCGCCTACTTCGGCTGGGTCGACACGAAACTGGTCCAGGACGCCTTCTCCCAGGACACCTCGCCGCGCGTAGAAAAACTGAGCCCGAAATGGCTGCTTAAACGGATCAGCCCCGAAGAGGCCGGCGCCGGCCTGGTCCGCGGGATCGAAGAACAGGCGCCGAGGATCTTCGTCCCCAAGTGGTGGCGCTACGTCTCCGCCTTCCGCGGCCTGCTCAACCCGCTGCTCGACAAGCGGATGGAGAGCGAACCGAAATACGCCGAGCTGGTCCGCGACATCGACGCCGAATCAGTCGACGTGGTTCGCGCCTCGACCGACGCCTAGCTTCCGAACTGCATCAACTTGACTATCTGCTGGGTGGTCAAGTTGATGCAGTTCGGGTGAGGCGCTCGAGGAGGAGCAGGGGCGACTCGTAGGTCTCGCCGGTAGCGCGGGTCATCGCGATCTCGCAGGTGCGGTTGCTGGAGAGGTAGGCGTCGAAGCGGCGGCCTTCGAGCTCTTCGGCCTGCGGGCGCGTTGCCGAAGCGGTCAGCTCCGGATGGGAGATCCCGCGGTCGCCGGCGAAGCCGCAGCAGGTTGCTGAGGGAGCGATGTAGACCTCATCGGCAAGCGCCTCCGTCAACGCACGCAGCGGGTGCGCGAGCCCGAGCCGCCGGGTCGCGCAGGTGGGGTGAGCAGTGGCGGACCCGACCTTCGGCGCGATCTCGAGGTTCGGCAGCAAGCGCAGAGCCCAGGCGACCGAGTCGACGATCTCCATCTGCCCCAACCGCTCCGAGTTCTCCTCCGAGAGCACCCCCTCGGCCGGATCAGCGATCGCCCCCGTACAGGAAGCTGCATCAACAACCACCGGCAGCTTCCCCTCGTCGCTCCACTCCCACAGCCGCGCAACCATCTCGTTCGCCTTGTGCCGATGCGCGGCATCGAACCCTTTCGAGCTCCAAGGCAACCCACAGCAGCTCCCCTCCACCTCGGCCGGAATAGCCACCGGCATCCCAGCCCGCGCCGACACCTCGACCAGCGCCTCCATGGGGCCGCCGCCAAAGATGCGGTTGGTGCAACTCGGAACGTAGACAGCCACCGTCTCGGCCGGGGGAGCGG
>DASTGL010000064.1:0-12697 GCA_035719145.1 Solirubrobacterales bacterium | reverse complement strand
GACGTTCTCGTAATCGGGGCCGGGCTCGCCGGCCAGCGGGCTGCTCTCGCCGCCGCCGAGGAAGGTGTCTCGGTGGGGATCATCAGCAAGGTCCATCCGGTCCGCTCCCATTCCAACGCCGCCCAGGGCGGCATCAACGCGGCGCTCAACCCGGGCGACTCCTGGGAGTCCCACGCCTTCGACACGATCAAGGGCTCCGACTACCTCGGCGACCAGGACGCGGTCGAAATCATGACCCGCGAGGCGCCGGAGGAAATCCTCCACCTCGAGCACCTCGGCGTCACCTTCCACCGCAACGAGGAAGGCAAGCTCGGCACCCGCGCCTTCGGCGGCGCCTCCGCCGCCCGCACCTATTACGTGGCTGACATCACCGGCCAGGCGATCATGCACGTGCTCTACGAGCAGCTGATGAAGTACTCCGAGCAGATCGCCCGCTACGAGGAGTGGTTCTGCAGCTCGCTGGCGCTGGACGAGAACGGCGAGTGCTGCGGCGTCGTCACCCGCAACGTCGCCGACGGCTCGATGGAGCTCTTCACCGCGAAGTCGGTGATCCTCTGCACCGGCGGCAACGGCCAGGTCTGGCGGCCGACCACCAACGCCCTGATCTGCACCGGCGACGGCATCGCGATGGCCTACCGAGCCGGCGCCAAGCTGATGGACATGGAGATGATCCAGTACCACCCGACGACGCTGGCGGGCAAGGGCTTCCTGATCACCGAGGGCGCGCGCGGCGAGGGCGCCCATCTCCTCAACGCCAACGGCGAACGCTTCATGGAGAAGTACGCGCCGAACAAGATGGAGCTGGCCTCGCGCGACGTCGTCTCCCGCGCCGAGCAGACCGAGATCAACGAGGGCCGCGGCTTCCCCGACGGCACCGTCGCGCTCGACATCACCGTCGTCCCGAAAAAGCGCGTCCACGAGGCGCTCCGCGAGATCGTCCTCGTCGGCCGCGACTTCGCCGGCGTCGACATCACCCGCGAACCGATCCACATCAAGCCGGGCAACCACTACACGATGGGCGGGGTCAAGACCGACGTCGACGGCCGCACCGACATCCCCGGCCTCTACGCTGCCGGCGAGGCCGCCTGCGTCTCGGTCCACGGCGGCAACCGCCTCGGCGCCAACTCGCTGCTCGACACGCTGATCTTCGGCAAGCGCAGCGGCCGCGACGCCGCCGCCCGCGCCAAGCGCAACGACTACGCCCACGTCTCGAAAAAAGCGCTCGAGGACGAGGAGAGCCTGATCGCCGACGTTGTCAGCCGCGAGAAGGGCTCCGGCCGCCGCATCTCCGAGATCAAGCTCGAGCTGGGGCAGACGATGGACGGCAAGGTCGCCGTCTTCCGCGACGAGGCCGGGATCCAGGAAGCGCTGGAAATCGTCAAGCGCCTCAAGGAGGAGGCGAAGACCGCCTACATCGACGACCACGGCAGCGTCTTCAACCAGGACTTGATTGCCGCAATCGAGCTCGGGTACATGCTCGACAACGCCGAGTGCACCTGCGTCGCGGCGCTGGAGCGCAAGGAGAGCCGGGGCGCGCAGTACCGCACCGACTACCCGGAGCGCAACGACGAGGAGTGGCTCAAACACATCGACCTCGAGCGGACCGACGACGGTCCGGAGCTTTCCTACTCCGAGGTCACGATCACCCAGTGGGAACCGCAAGAGAGGACCTACTAATGGCCGAGTACACGATCAAAGTCCGGCGGTTCCAGCCCGAGAGCGGCGAGGGGCCCTACTGGGAGCAGTTCGACGTCGAGCTCGATCCTTCGCTCTCTGTCCTCGACGGGCTGCTGCAGGCGAAGGACAACGAGGACGGCTCGCTCGCCGTCCGCTGCTCCTGCCGCGCCGCGATCTGCGGCTCCTGCGGGATGAAGGTCAACGGCCAGTCCACCCTCGGCTGCAAGACCCAGATCGGCGAGGCCCAAGAGCAGGCCGACAAGATGGTCGGCGCCACCGGCGTCTCCGCCGCCGTCGCCGACAGCCCGATCCGCGGCGAAGGCTCCGACCTCGGCAGCGCCGGGAACCCGATCGTGATCGAGCCGATGGGGAACATGCCGGTGATCAAGGACCTGATCACGGACATGGAGTCGACGCACTGGACCAAGATCCGCCGCGTCACCCCTTGGCTCCTCCCCCACGGCGAGGCGCCGGAGCGCGAGTACATCGTCGAGCCCGAATCGATGATCGACATCACCCAGTCGATGGCCTGCATCCAGTGCGGCGCCTGCGTCTCCTCCTGCCTCTCGATGGAAGCCGACCCCGACTTCATCGGCCCGGCGGCGCTGGCCAAGGCCTACCGCTTCGTCGGCGACCCGCGCGACGCCGAGACCGCCGAGCGCCTGCACGACCTCGCCGAGGACCCGCACGGGATCTACGACTGCACCCACTGCTTCAGCTGCATCGACGCCTGCCCCAAGGGCGTGGCGCCGATGGACCAGATCATGCGCCTGCGCCGCAAAGCCGGCGAAGAGGGGATCGAAGACCCCAACAGCGGCCACGACCACGAGATGGCCTTCGTCAAGATCATCGAGAAGAAGGGCACCCTGGACGAGAGCCTGCTGTTGCAGGAGTCCTTCGCGCCCGGCGTCAAAGGCAAGCTGAAACCGAGCAAACGGGCGATCAAGGAAATGCTGGGCTCGATCCCGACGGCGATCCGGGGGATCAAAACCGGCAAGATGCGCTCGCTGCCGAAGCTGATCCCCGGCGTCCATCACAAGCTCCCGGGCGGCGCCCAGGACGACGTCCAGGCGATCTACAAGCACGCCGAGGAGCACAACGAGGAATTCAACCTGTACATCAAGGGCGAGGAGGGTGAGCTGGCCGACGAGCCGGACATCGAGAAGGGCGCCGAGCGCTCCACCTCCCCCGACAACGCGGAGGCGAAATGATGGCCGATCAGATCAAGGTCGCCTACTGGCCCGGCTGCGTCTCGCGCGGCTTCACCCCGGAGCTGCACGGCTCGATGGCGCTGGTCGCCCAGAAGCTCGGGATCGAGCTGGTCGAACTCGACCGTGCCAACTGCTGCGGTGCCGGCGTCATCGCCGAGCACAACCAGGAGCTGGCCGACACGCTGAACGCCCGCACCTTCGCTCTCGCCCAGCAGACCGGCCTCTCGATGATGAACATCTGCTCGACCTGCCAGGGCGCGCAATCAGAGTGCCAGCAAAGACTGGATGCGGATTCCGCGTACCGCGCCCACGTCAACGAGGCGCTCTCCGGCCAGGGCCTCTCCTACGAGCGCTCCGAGGACGGCAGCTGGACCAACAAGAACTTCCTCTGGCTCCTGGTCGAGGACTACGGCCTCGACAAGCTCGCCGCCCAGGTCAAGCGGCCGCTGACCGGCCTGCGGGTTGGCCCCTTCTACGGCTGCTACATCGTGCGGCCGAAGGAACGGCTCGGCTACGGCGAGCACCCCGACCGCGACATCTACCTCGAGAAGGTGATCGAGGCCCTCGGCGGCGAGATCGTCGAGTACGACGGCGCCCGCAAGTGCTGCGGCTTCCCGGTGATCACGATGAACCGCGAGACCTCGCTGCGCCAGGCCGGCACCCACGTCGGCGACGCGATCGACGCCGGCGCCGACTGCCTGGTCACCCCCTGCCCGCTCTGTCACCTCAACCTTGACATGCAGCAGCCGGAGGCAGCCAAGGTCGTCAACCGCGACCTCGGCCTCGCCGTCCTCCACCTCCCCCAGCTCGTCGGCCTCGCCCTCGGCGCCGAGCCGAAGGAGCTCGGCATGAGCAAGCACATCGCTTCGACCCGCTGGGTAGAAGAGCGCCTCACTTCAGGCGTCGCCGCTTAGACCGCGCTAAAAGGCGTTGCTGCCGATGATGGTGGCGATGACCAGGAAGAACCCGGCCATCATGTTGCGGTTCTGAGCGTCGAAGCGGGCATTGATCGAGTCGTTGAGGGCGTCGAAGCGCGCGTTGACCGAGTCCTTTATCCCGTCAAAGCGGCCGTTTACCGCGTCAAAACGCGCGTTCATTTCGGTTCTCATGCCCTTGATCTCGCCACGAAGTTCTCGGGTGTCGGAATCGAGGCCCGCGAAGGTTTCGTCAAGACGCTGGTCAGTCCACCTTTCTCTTGGCATCATCACCGCCATGAGCATAGCGTAATGTTTTAGCTGCGTCTTTGTCTGTTCGTCAGGCCGACTCGCCGGGCCAGCCACTGGGCGCCGATCGTGTCGGTGAGGCCGTGGGCGATGATCGAGGCGATGATCGCGATCGCGGCGGTGTCGAAGATCAGGGCGTTGTTGCCGACGTCCGACTTGAGGACGAAGAGGGCGAAGAGCATCGAGGCGACGCCCTTGGGGCCGAACCAGGCCATGAAGAGCTTCTCCGACTGCGGGATGCCGGTGCGCAGGAAAGAGAGGAGCACGGCGATCGGTCTGGCGACGAAGAGGGCGAAGGCGACGAAGAGGACCAGCGGCGGCACGCTGTGGTGGAAGCCGGTGGCGTAGATCAGGCCGCCGAAGACGAAGAAGGTGAGGACCTGGAGGATCGCGCTGCTGTTCTCGGCGAACTCGACGAAGCCCTCCGGCACCTCGCGCTCGCTCGCCCCGAGGGCGATGCCGCAGACGAAGGCGGCGATCAGGCCGTTGCCGATCGTGACTTCGGCGAGACCGAAGGCGGCGAGGGCGAAGCCGACCGAATAGATCCCCTCGTAGCGCGGAGTGATGCCGCCGCCGGGCAGGTTGAAGTGCAGGCGCCCGGCGAAGACCCCGAGGGCGACGCCGATCGCCGCCCCCACTGCGGCCTCGCCGACCAGTTTCAGGGCTTCGGCACCGGCGTCGCCGCCGGGCGAGGCGAGAACGAGGAAGAAGAGGACGAAGGGCAGCGCCAGCCCGTCGTTGAGGCCGGACTCGAGGTTGAGCGTGTGACGGACTTTCGCCGGCACCAGGCGCGAGGTGACAACGGCCGAGGTGACGACGGGGTCGGTCGGCGAGAGCACCGCGGCCAGCAGGAATGCCTCCGCCCAGGTGAGGTCGGGAAAGAGCCCCTTGGCGGCCAGTGCCAGCAGTCCCATCGTGATCGGCATCGCGATCACCAGCGCCCGCGCCGTCGGCCCCCAGTGGCTGCGCAGCAGCTCCCGCTCGACGAACATCCCGTCGGAGAAGAGGGTGAGGATCAGCGCCAGCTCGACCAGCTGGACGATCGCCTGGTCGGTCGCGTCGACGTGGACGACGCCGGCGACCGCGAGCCCGAAGCCGAGGGCGACCGAGAGCACCGAGGCCGAGAGCACCGTCCCCTTCATCACTCCGGAAAGCGCGGCGACCACCGCGAGCAGCCCGCCGAACAGCAGCAGCCCTTCGGCGAAGCCGATGTCCACCGACTAGACCCGGGTGCCCACGAGGCCGCGCTCGACCAGGAGCTCGGCGACTTGGACGGCGTTGGTGGCGGCGCCCTTGCGCAGGTTGTCGGCGACGATCCACAGGTCGAGCGCGCGCTCATTGCCAGCGTCGCGGCGGATGCGGCCGACGTAGACGTCGTCGCTGCCGGCGGCCTCGACCGCCATCGGGTACTTGGCGGCGGCGGGGTCGTCGACGACGGTGACGCCCGGCGCCGCCGCCAGCAGCTCGCGCGCCCGCTCGGGATCGAGCGGCTCGCGGGTTTCGACGTTGACCGCCTCGGAGTGCCCGGTCACGACCGGGACCCGGACGCAGGTGGCGCTGACCTTGATCTCGGGGTCGCCGAGGATCTTGCGGGTCTCGTTGATCAGCTTGCGCTCCTCGTCGGTGTGATCGTCGCCGTCGGCGAAGTTGCCGGCGTGGGCGAGGACATTGAAGGCGATCTGGTGCGGGTAGATCTGCGGCTCCGGGACGTCGTAGCCACCGACCAGCGCCCGTGCCTGCGAGCGCAGCTCGTCGATCGCCGCCTTGCCGGTGCCCGAGACCGCCTGGTAGGTGGAGATCACCAGCCGCTCGATCCCGGCGGCGTCGTAGAGCGGTTTTAGGGCGACGACCATCTGCATCGTCGAGCAGTTGGGGTTGGCGATGATCCCTTTGTGGCCGGCGAGGGCGTCGGGGTTGACCTCGGAGACGACCAGCGGCACGTCGTCGTGCATCCGCCAGTAGCTGGTGTTGTCAACAACGGTCGCCCCGGCCTCGACGATCTTCGGCGTCCACTCGGCGCTGACCGAGCCGCCGGCTGAGGAGAGCACGAGATCGAGGCCCTGGATCGCCTCATCGCTCACAGCCTGCACGGTCAGGCTCTCGCCTCCCCACTCGATCTCCTTGCCGGCCGAGCGCTCGGATGCGAGCGGCCGCAGCTCGGCTACGGGGAAGTCGCGCGCGGCCAGCAGCTCGAGGATCGTCGTGCCGACGAGCCCGGTGGCCCCCAGTACTCCGACTCTGTATCCGTCGCCGGCCATCCGTCGAGTATGCCGAGGATCAGCCGGTTACCGTGGATCGGTGATCCGGGCCGGTGGGGTCCTCCGGCTGGACCGCGTCCTCGCCGAGCTCGAAGGCCTGGTGCAGGATGTTCACCGCGTCCTTGACGCGGTCGGCGGAGATGACGCACGAGATTTTGATCGGCGAGGTGGAGATCATCTCGATGTTGATCCCCTCGTCGCCGAGGACGCGGAAGACTTTGGCGGCGACGCCCGGGTGCGAGCGCATGCCGGCGCCGACGATCGAGACCTTGCCGATCCGCTCGTCGGCCAGCACCTCGAGCGAGACGTCGCCGAGGGCGGCGATCGTGTCCTTGGCGATCGGCAGGTCGGAGCGGTCGACGGTGAAGGAGAGGTCGGCGAGCTGGTCGTCGCCGACCGGCTCGTTCTGGATGATCACGTCGACGTTGACGTTGGCGTCGGCGAGCGCGCCGAAGATCCGACCCGCCACCCCGGGCTCGTCGCGGAGCCCGTGCAGGGTCACGCGGGCCTCGGAATCGGAATGGGTGACTGCGGTTACGAACGGGTTCTCCATGGTCTCTTCCTCTGAGACGACGAGGGTACCGGGACCGTCCTCGAAGCTGCTGCGGCAGTGGATCCGCACGCCGTGGTTGCGGGCGTACTCGACCGAGCGCAGCTGCAGGACCCCGGCCCCGGAGGCCGACATCTCCAGCATCTCCTCGAAGGAGACGCGGTCGAGCTTCTGGGCGCTGGGGACGATCCGCGGGTCGGCGCTGTAGACGCCGGAGACGTCGGTGTAGATCTCGCAGACGCTGGCCCGCAGCGCCGCCGCGAGGGCGACGGCGGTGGTGTCGGAGCCGCCGCGGCCGAGCGTGGTGACGTCGCGGCTCTCGGTCGAGACCCCCTGGAAGCCGGCGACGAGGACGATCCGGTCCTCTTCCAGCGCGGCGCTGATGCGATCGGCGCGGACGTCGAAAATCCGCGCCTTCGTGTGCGAGGAGTCGGTGACGATCCCCGCCTGCGATCCCGTCAGCGAGATCGCCTCGTGGCCCATGTCGTGGATCGCCATCGCCGCCAGGGCGCAGGAGATCCGCTCCCCGGTCGAGAGCAGCATGTCCATCTCGCGAGCGACCGGGCGGTCGGAGATCTCGTGCGCCTGCGCGACCAGTTCGTCGGTCGTCTTGCCGCGGGCCGAGAGGACGGCGACGACGCGGTTGCCGGCCTCCCGCGCGGCGACGACGCGCGCCGCGGCGCGCTTGATCTGCTCGGCGCCGGCCACCGAAGTGCCGCCGAACTTCATCACGACGATGTCTGATCCGTCCCCGCTCATCTGCTTGCTGAGGATAGTCCGCGCCGGGCCGCGGTTCCTCCTACTCGGCGGCGCCGCCGAGGTTGCCGAGCATCGCCTGTTCGGCCATCCGGATCAGGCCGAGGCCGCTGTGGGGGCGCATGTCGCTGCTGCGGACGCGGACGTGGGAGCCGTGCGGGCCGACCACCTCGACGATCGTGCAGACGTCGCCGATTTCGCAGTCCTCGCCGTAGTCGTTCTCGATCGCCTCCATCTGTTCGGCGACGACCCGGCCGACCTTGCTCTGGTCAAGCGACATCTGTGCTCCCTTCTGTTCGGTGGTCCGTTGCGGTGCGAATCCCTGACCATAGGCGAATCCGGCGACCGCGCTTGCCGATATATCGATCTGATATATAGTGCCGATACATGGAGCAGTTGAGCCCCACCGCTTACGTGATCCTCGGGCTGGTCCGCAACGAACCGCGCTCGGGCTACGAGATCAAAGCGGTCGTCGACAACTCGACCCGGTTCTTCTGGGCGGCCAGCTACGGGCAGATCTATCCGGAGCTGAAGAACCTCGCCGAGGCGGGGCTGATCGTCGGCTCCGACTCTCCCACCGGCGGGCGGCGGCGGACCGTCTACGAGATCACCGCCGACGGCGAGGAGGAGCTGCGGGCCTGGCTGCGACAGCCGCCCCACACCTTCGAGATGCGCGAGGAAGGGCTGCTGAAACTGTTCTTCGCCGACGCCCTGCCGGCCGGCGAGGCGGTGGCGATCGTGCGGGCGATGCGCGCCCACCGGCTCGAGGTCAACGCCCAGCTGCGCTCGATCGAGGCGCTGAAAGGCGAGATCGACGACCCCTACCCGAAGATCGTGCTGCGGGGAGGGATCGAATTCACCCAGTGGTTCGCCGACTGGTGCGAGCGGATGGAGGAGGAAATCCTCGCCGCCGCGCCCGAGAAAAGGAGCAGCTGATGTTCGACTCCCTGGCCCGGCTCGCGAACGGTAACGCCCGGCGCGTCGCCATCGCCGCCGTCGTCTTCTTCGTCCTCGCGGGCGCGATCGGCGGCGGCGTCGCCAACCGGCTCGACCCCTACGGCGCCGACGATCCCGCCACCGAGACCGTGAAGGCGATGGACCGGCTCGAGGAAGCCGGGCTGCGGGTGCCGGCGGTGATCGCCGTGGTCGAAGACGCGCCGGTGGCGGCGCCGGCGACGCGGCGCCGGGTCGAGGCGCTGGAGAGCGAAGTGCGGGCGCGCGCCGACGTCGCCTCGGTCAGCGGCTACTACGACACCCGCTCCCCCGCCTTCGTCTCCCGCGACGGCGACGCGACCTACTTCGCGGTGGCGCTGAAGACGACCGCCGACAAGCAGGCCCAGGAAACCGGCGCCGACATCGCCGACCAGCTCTCCACCCACCCGGGCGTCGTCGTCGGCGGCCCGGCGGTCGCCCAGGAGCAGGTCAACAAGCAGGTCGAGAAAGACCTGCAGAAGGCGGAGATGCTCGCCTTCCCGCTGCTCTTCCTGCTCTCCCTGCTCTTCTTCCGCAGCCTGGTGGCGTCGGTGCTGCCGCTGATGATCGGCGGACTGGCGATCGTCGGCACCTTCCTGATCCTCCGCGTCGCCAGCGAATTCGGCTCGATCTCGGTCTTCGCGTTGAACCTGACGACGGCGCTCGGGCTCGGGCTGGCGATCGACTACAGCCTCTTCGTCGTCTCCCGCTACCGCGAGGAGATCGCCAAGAGCGGGCCGGGGCTGGAGGCGATGCGGCGCGTGCTGGCCACGGCCGGGCGCACCGTCTTCTTCTCCTCGCTGACGGTGGCGGCGGCGCTCGCCTCGCTGCTCGTCTTCCCGCAGCGCTTCCTCTACTCGATGGGCCTCGGCGGCGCCCTGGTCGCCCTGTTCGCGGCGCTGATCTCGCTGACCGTGCTGCCGGCGGTGCTGACCCTGTTGGGCGACCGGGTCAACGCCGGGGCGCCGAAGTTCCTCCAGCGCCGTGCCGAGGCCGACGCCAAGCCCGCGCAGGAGGGCTTCTGGTACCGGCTCTCGCGCTTCGTGATGCGGCGGCCGATCCCGGTCGCGACGGCGAGCGCGCTGTTCCTGATCGTCCTCGGGCTGCCCTTCCTCGCGATCAAGTTCAACGTCGTCGACCCGACGGTGCTGCCGAAGTCGGCCAGCGCCCGGCAGGCCTACGACACCGTCAGCGAACAGTTCCCGCCCTACCACGAGACGCCGATCTGGATCGACCTCGAAGGCGGCGGCCCGAAGGCTGCGGCGCAGCTCACCGCCGAGGTCGAAAAGGTCGGCGGCGTCGCCGAAGTGCTGCCGCCGCAGCGGCTCGGCGGCGGCGTCACCGCGCTGCAGGCGATCTCCGCCAACCCCTTTGCCACCGAGGCGAGCAAGGAAACGGTGCGGGCGATCCGCGACCTGCCCGAGCCGGCTGGGACCAGCGTCCTCGTCGGCGGCGCCAGCGCCGACTTCGTCGACTTCCAGGCGAGCCTCTCGAGCCACCTCCCCTACGCGCTGGCGATCGTGATCGCGGCGACGCTGGTGATCCTCTTCCTGATGACCGGCTCGGTAGTGCTGCCGATCAAGTCGCTGATCATGAACTTCCTCAACCTCAGCGCCGTCTTCGGGATCCTCGTGCTGATCTTCCAGGACGGCCGCTTCGAGAGCTTCCTCGACTACACCAGCCCGGGCGCGATCGAGCAGACGATGCCGATCCTGATGTTCGCGATCGCCTTCGGCCTCTCGACCGACTATGCCGTCTTCCTGCTCTCGCGGATCAAGGAGGCGCGGGACAACGGCGCCTCGGACTCCGAGTCGGTGGCGATGGGCCTGGAGCGGACCGGGCGCATCGTCACCGCCGCGGCACTCCTCTTCGCGGTCGCGATGTTCGCCTTCGCCACCTCGCAGATCATCTTCATCAAGGAGAACGGCGTCGGCACCGCTCTCGCCGTGCTGATCGACGCCAGCATCATCCGCGCCCTCTTGGTCCCCGCCCTGATGGAGCTGCTCGGCAAATGGAACTGGTGGGCCCCGCGCCCGCTGCGTCGTCTGCACGAACGCTGGGGCATCAGCGAGTCCACCCCGGTCCCCCAGCCCCGCTAGCGAACTGCATCAACTTCTACACCCGCTGGGTGGATAAGTTGATGCAGTTCGGATATGGCGGAGCCACAGCAGCCGATACGACCCGATCCCGACCCGGCGCAGCTGGTTGACGCTACCCGGCGGACCTACCTGGCCGGGGAGCGGACGCAGCTGGCTTGGTGGCGGACTGGGCTGACGGCGCTGGCGGTGGCGCTCGGGGTCGGGCGCGTGGTGCCGGAGCTGAGTAACAACGGCGCCCGCTGGCCCTACGTGATCGCCGGGGTCGGCTTCGCCCTCTGGGGAATCTTCGCGATCGCCTACGGGACCGCCAACCGCGAGTCGATCGACAAAGCGCTGCAGGAGGGCCGCTTCCGGGAGGCGCCGACCTGGCCGCTGCGAACGCTCACCGTCGCCGGCATCGGCCTCGGCCTACTGACCGCCCTGCTGATCCTGCTGGACTGAGGTCTAAGCGAACTGAGCCGAACGCCGGCGCAGGTCTGCGTTCAGCATGCCGGTGACTTCGCTCGGGCGGTCGCCGGCGGTGGGGACGGCGGCGCCGATCAGGCCGTCGGCGCGGTAGCCGTAGAGCGGGGCGACGAAGCCGAGGTCGCGGATCTTGCGGACGAGGCGGACGGCGCCCTGGGTGTCGGCGCCGGGGCCGCAGAGGACGATCGCGGTCGGGTCGAGGGCGCCGAGGGCGCGGCCGAGCCGCTCGTCGCCGAGCTCGTTGGAGAGGACGAGGACGCGGAAGCCGGCGCGGCGGAGGGCGAGGTCGAGGGCCTGGGTGTAGACCTCCTCGGCGTCCTGGCCGTGGCTGGAGTCGAGCAGCAGGATCCCGGCTGGGCGGGCGGCGGTGGAGGCAAGGCGGCGGGCGCCGTGCAGCCAGCCGGTCGCCCAACGGGAGGCGAACTCGAGCTCGGCCTCGCGCTCGGGGTCGGCGGCGAGCTTGTCGATCGCCGGCAGCAGCAACTCCTCGACCGTGCGCTCCAGCGAGCGGAGGGCGAGGCTCTCCTCGACGGCGCGGTCGGCGGCGGCCTCGTCGAAGCTCTCGAAGGCGGCGAAAAGGCTGTCGTCGCTTGCGGGAGCGGCCTGGCGCTGGCGCGCCAGCTCGATCGCCGAGGAGATGTTGCCGGTCTCGGCCAGCGCGTCGCGCAGCGCCTGCAGCTCGACCAGCTCGTAGTTGCGGTGGTTGCCGACCGTGCGCTTCGGCGTCGGATAGCCGTAGCGGCGCTCCCAACTACGCAGGGTGTTGGGGCTCACGCCGAGGACTTCGGCGGCGGCGTTGGTTCGGATTCCAGGCATGGGGTGAACTGAGAAAGAAGTTGGACTGCGCGTCTATTCGACGGGCCGCGCCGATTCTCCCACCCCGGATGAAGCTTTTGGACAGATTTACGGGGATCTGTCAGCGATCTTGCAAGGCGCCGACGCCCACCGGCTGCCCGACGGCGCGCGCGCGCCACATCGCCGCGTCCGCCTTGTGCAGCAGCTCTTCGGCGTTGGTGCCGTGCTCGGGGCAGGCGACGACACCGGCCGAGAGGCAGATCCGCAGCCCCCCCGCCTTCTCCAGCTCGTCGAGCTGACCCAGCAGCCGCTCGCACATCTGCACCCCTTCGACCGTGCCGATGTTGGGAGCGAGGACGCAGATCGCCTGCTCCTCGAGGCGGAAGGCTTCGTCGACGATGCGGATGCTGTCGCGCAGCGCCGCCCCGACGATCGAAAGCACCGTCTCCTGCCCCCCGGCAACGTCGCCAGGACGGGTGCCCGGCCCAGACGCATCAAAGACAGCCAACCCAAACGGATGCCCATACCGCCGGTTCGTCTCCAGCAACTGCTCCAACCGCCGCCGCATATGCCCCGGCCGGTAAAGACTCGGAAGTTCTTCAGCCTGCTCGGGAGCCAAAGCCGCGCTCCCGTTGACGGGCGGCTGGGTGACGTTCGCCGGCCCCTCCCCGCTGTTTGGCCGCCGAACGTC
>DASTGL010000063.1:0-2577 GCA_035719145.1 Solirubrobacterales bacterium | reverse complement strand
CTTCCGCAGCCGCTGCTTCGGCTCCTTCCTCGACCTCTTCCGGGCGGTGACGATCGACCCGGCGATGCTGCAGTGGCTGAACGGCAACGAAAACTACAAGTGGGCGCCGAACGAGAACTACGGCCGCGAGATGATGGAGCTGTTCAGCCTCGGGGCCGACCGCGGCGCCTACACCGAGGACGACATCCGCGAACAGGCGCGGGCGCTGACCGGCTGGCGCAGCGAATGGTCAAGCGAAGAGGGCGAGCACAACTTCCACTTCGACCCCAACTGGCACGACTTCGGCAACAAGACCGTCTTCGGCCAGACCGGCAACTGGGGCTGGGAAGACGCCTGCCGGCTCTGCGTCGAGCACCCCCTCCACCCCTCCTTCTTCGTCGCCAAGCTCTGGAGCTACTTCGTCCCGCAGCCGCTCTCGAGCACGCGCGAGGACGAACTGATCTCCCTCTACCGCGGCTCCGGCTGGCAGATCCGGCCGGTCCTGGAGGCGATCCTGATGAGCCCGGAGCTCTACGAAAGCCCGCCGATGGTGAAACCGCCGGTCGTGCAGCTGGCGGGGATGCTGCGGACCCTCCACCGCTACATCGACACCGAGGCCTGGACCTGGCTCTGCGAAGAAGCGGGGCAGCGGCTCTTCTACCCGCCCAACGTCGCCGGCTGGGACGACACCCGCTGGCTCGACACCTCGCGGATGCGGGCCCGCTGGAACATGGTCACCTACGCCCTCGAGGGCACCTCGGTCGACGTCTGGGGCGACGAATACAGCACCACCGAGACCGCCGACGAAGCGCTGGCGCGGGCGCTCGCCTCCTGGAACAACCCGGCGCTGCGCGAAGAGCACCGGGCCGAGCTGCTCGACCTCGCGCGCCGCTGCGAGACCCTGATCGTTGCCAACTGGCAGAAGGGCCCCTACCGGGCGATGCGCCAGAACGCGCTCCTGCAGCTGATCGGCGTCAGCCCCGACGAGATCCTCCAATGAGCTCGCGCAAACACACCTGCTGCGACGGCTTCACCCGCTCCCAGCTATTGCGCTCGGCGGCGGCGGAAGCGGGCAAGGGGCTGCCGGCGATCGAGCCGGGGATGCCGGATCCCGCCGGGACCGGGCTCTCGCGGCGCAGGTTCCTCTCCCGCAGCGCCGGGCTGGCGCTGGCGGTCTACGGCGCCTCGAAGATCCCGCTCTCGGCCTTCGAGACCGGGATCGCCCAGGCGGCGCCGACCGACAAGATCCTCGTCTCGGTCTTCTTCGACGGCGGCATCGACGCGCTCAGCGTGCTGGCGCCGGTCGGCGACCCGAAGTACTCGCAGCTACGGCCCAACCTCGGCTTCGCGCCTGGCGCCGGGCCGACCTTCACCGAGGACACCCGCCTGCAGTGGCACCCGGCGGCGAGCGGCCTCGCCACCCTGCACGGCGAGGGCAAGGTCAGCGCCTTCCCGGCGATCGGCTACGACCACCCCGACCAGTCCCACTTCACCTCCCGCCACTACTACGAGATCGGCGAGCTGCAGGTCGGTTACCGGACCGGCTGGCTCGGCCGCTACCTCGACGCGATCGGCGACGACGAAAACCCGCTGCAGGGCCTCTCGCTCGACGGTGACCTCTCGCCGATGATCGCGACGGCGGAAAAGCCGGTTGCGGCGATCGACAGCGTCGACGGCTACGACCTCTGGTCGCGGGTCGACGACCCGGTGGAAGCCGAGATGTTCCGCAGCTTCTCCCGCTTCGGCACGCTGCCGTCCGACTCGCCCGGGCTCTCGCAGGTGCGCCGGGCCAGCTACCAGACCGACAAGCTGCGCCAGGACCTCGCCGGGTCGGCGACTTCAGCAGCCCGGTCGCCTACCCCGACACCTACTTCGCCCACAAGCTGGCCGGCCTCGCCGCCTACATCAACTTCGGCCTGCCGCTGCGAGTGGTGACGATCCGCGCCGCCGGTGGCTACGACACCCACGCCGACCAGGCCACCGACCTCGAAGGCAACCTGCGCGACACCTGCGACGCGATCCTCGCCTTCCAGAGGGACCTCGAGTCCCGCGGCCTCGCCGATCGGGTGATGATCGAGATGTGGAGCGAGTTCGGGCGGCGGCCGGAGGAGAACGGCTCGCTCGGCACCGATCACGGCGCCGCCGGTTGCGCCTTCCTGGTCGGCTCGAAAGCGAAGGGCGAAATGGTCGGCGAGTTCCCCGGGCTGGGGAACCTCGACGAAGACGAAAACCTGAAGGTGACGAGCGACTTCCGGGCGATGTACTGCTCGCTGCTCGAGCAGTGGCTCGGCTACGACGCCGAACCGATCATCCCCGGCGCCGCCGGCTTCGCCAGGCCGGTGCTGGTGAAGCCATGAGGATCGTGGCGACGGCGCTCTTGCTCGCCGCGCTGATCCTGGCGTTCCTGGCGATGGGGGGAGCCCCCAGCACGGCGGCGGCCGAATGCAGCTGGCAGCGCCACTCGCAGCGAATCGTCAAGCACGTGCGCCGCCATGGCCGCCTGCGCAAGGTGGTCCGGCGGAAGACCCGGTGGACCTGCGACCCGGTCGCGGCGCCGCTTCCCGGCCCCGATCCCTCGCCGCTTCCGGTCCCGACCTT
>DASTGL010000062.1:0-2992 GCA_035719145.1 Solirubrobacterales bacterium | reverse complement strand
AAACGCTCGGATGCCTCGGCCCGCAGGGAAGCGGCGTCCTCCTCCTTGCGCACCCCGGCGAAGACCTTCCAGCCGGCGCCGTCGAGGCGCAGCGCGGTGGCGCGGCCGATTCCGGTGGACGCTCCGGTCACAAGCGCGGATCGCATCCTCCGAGGCTACTGATGAATGGCCTCGGGCCGATGACGTTCCGGAAAACGCGGCTTCCAAGAATCCCTCAGGGGAAGAGCTGGGTCGCTTCCGATTCTTGACACAGCAGGGTGGGGCAAGAATCGGATACGCGAAGCAGGCGAGCGTGGGAGCTGGCGGCGAGGCAGCATGGGATCGTCACCCGCCGGCAGTTGCTGGCGCTGGGCTTCGGGCGAAGATCGATCGAACATCGATTGGCACGGGGGCGCCTCTTCCAGGTGAGCCTCGGCGTCTACGCGGTCGGCTGGCCGGCGCTCAACCAGAAGAGGCGGTGGATGGCGGCGGCCCTGGCGGGTGGAGAGGATGCGGCTCTGAGCCATCGCAGCGCCGCGGCGCTGTGGGAGATCGGCGACGAGAGCGGGTGGATCGCGGTCAGCGTCCGACGTCGCTGCGAACTGCGGCGCCCCGGGGTCCGGTTCCACGGCCGGCCGAGCTTGGCGGCCGATGACCTCGTGCTCCGGGACGAGATCCCGGTCACCTCCCCCGCGCAGACGCTCGTTGACCTCGGGACCGAACTCGATGCCGTCGCACTCGAGCGAGCGGTTAACGATGCCGACAAGCGTGACCTGATCGATCCAGAAGCCCTGCGAGAAGACCTACCGCGATTCGGCGGCTACCCCGGCGTCCGCCCTCTTCGTCACCTGCTCGACAAGCTCTTCTTCCGACTCTCAGACTCGGACTTGGAGATCTATTTCCGTCGCATCGTCAAAGCAGCGAGTCTCTCGATGCCGCTCACCAAACAACGGGTGAACAAGTTCGAGGTGGACTTCTTCTGGCCTGATCTCGGACTCGTCGTGGAGACCGATGGCCTCCGCTACCACCGGACGCCATCGGCACAGCTCCGGGACGCCCGCCGCGACCGGGCGCACGTGATGGCGGGAATGACGCCGCTGCGCTTCACGCACTATGAGGTCCGCTACGAACCCCATCGCGTCCGCGAGGCGCTCGTCAACACGATGGCGATGCTTCGGAAGCGCACCCGATTTTGACCACAGCCCGCTGGGGCGAAAGTCGGATGCGGTACTTGAGGACAGGGCAGGAGGCGTAACCTTGTGACGTCGTGAACGAGCTCAACAAGGACGATGCCGAGCGTAAGCAGGTGACGGTCCTGTTTGCCGACGTCAGCGGCTCGATGGACCTCGCCGAGCATGAGGACCCGGAGGAGTGGCGCAAGATCATGCAGCGCTTCTTCTCGCTGCTGGCCGGCTCGGTCAACCGCTTCGAGGGCACCGTCGACAAGTTCACCGGCGACGGGATCATGGCGATCTTCGGCGCCCCGGTCGCCCATGAGGACCATGCCCAGCGGGCCTGCTACGCCGCCCTGCGGATGCTCGACGACGTCGCCGCCTACGCCGCCGAGCTGCGCCGCGCCAAGGGGCTCAACTTCTCGACCCGGATCGGGATCAACTCCGGCGAGGTCGTCGCCGGGGCGATCGGCGAGGGTTCCTACACCGCGATCGGCCACACCGTCGGCCTGGCGCAGCGGATGGAGACGCTGGCCGAGCCGGGCAGGGCCTACCTGACCGAGCACGCCGCCGAGCTCGCCCGCGGCTTCCTCGACCTCCGCGACCTCGGCGAGTTCGAGATCAAGGGCGCGAGCCGGCCGGTCCAGGTCTTCGAGCTGGCAGGGGTCGGGCAGGCGCGGACGCGCCTCGACCTCGCCGCCGAGCGCGGCTTCTCCCGCTTCGTCGCCCGCGAGCGCGAGCTCGAGCGGCTGCAGGCGGCGCTGCGGCGGGCGGGCGAAGGCGAGGCCGGCGCGGTCGGCGTCGTCGCCGAGCCGGGGATCGGCAAGAGCCGCCTCTACCACGAGTTCGTCCAGCGCTGCCGCAGCGAAGGGACCGAGGTCTTCGAGGCGCAAGGGCAGGCGCACGGCAAGTCGATCCCGTTCATGCCGATCCTACAGATGCTGCGCGCCTTCTTCGGGATCGAGGACGGCGACTCCGAGCAGACGGCGCGGGAGAAGATCGCCGGCCGGGCGCTGCTGCTCGACGCCTCCTTCGCCGAGGACCTGCCGCTGCTCTTCGACTTCCTCGGCGTCCCCGACCCCGACCGGCCGGTCCCGCAGATGAGCCCGGAGGCGCGGCAGCGGGCGCTCGGCGAAGTGCTCTGCAAGCTGGTCGGCAACCCGAGCCGGAAGAAGACGCTGATGCTCGTCTTCGAGGACCTCCACTGGGTCGACGAGGGCAGCCAGGCGATGCTGAGCGGCCTGATCGACGGCTTCGGCGGCACGCGGACGCTGGTCCTCGCCAACTACCGGCCCGAGTACACGCCGCCCTGGGCCGACGACCCCTGCTGGCAGGCGCTCGAGCTGGCGCCGCTGCGGCGCGAGGACACGCGCGAGCTGCTGCGCGATCTGGCCGGCGACGACCCCTCACTCGACGGGCTCGATGAGCCGATCCACGAGCGCACCGCCGGCAACCCCTTCTTCATCGAGGAGATCGTCCGCGAGCTGGCCGAGTCCGGCTATCTGGTCGGCGAGCGCGGCGCCTACCGGCTCGCCAGGCCGATCGAGGGAGCGCGGGTCCCGGTCACCGTGCAGGCCGTGCTGGCGGCGCGGATCGACCGGCTCGATCCCGATTCCAAGCAGCTGCTGCAGGTCGCCTCGGTGCTCGGCAAGGAGGTCAGTGGCGAGGCGCTGGCGATGGCCGCCGAGCTCGACGAGGAGGAGATGGACCGCGCCCTGGGCGAGCTGACCGACGGCGGCTTCCTCTACGAAGCGGAGATCTACCCGCAGCGGCTGCTCGCCTTCCGCCACCCACTCACCCGTGAGGTCGCCTACGGCACCCAGCTGGCCGAACAGCGGGCG
>DASTGL010000061.1:0-5878 GCA_035719145.1 Solirubrobacterales bacterium | reverse complement strand
GGTCGGGCCGAGCGGCGGCGGCAAGTCGACCCTGCTCTCGCTGCTGCTGCGCCTCGCCGACCCGAGCGCGGGCAGCGTCGCCTGCGGCGGCGTCGACCTGCGCGCCGCCGACCCCGCTGCGTGGAGGCGGCGGATCGCCTGGGTGCCGCAGCGGCCGACGATCTTCAGCGGCACGATCGAGGAGAACGTTCGCCTGGCGGCGCCGGACGTCGCTCCCGAGCGGGTGGCGGCAGCGGTGCGCGCAGCGGGCCTGGCGGAGCTGGTCGCGTCGCTGCCCGAAGGGCTGCGGACGCGTGTCGGCGAGGGCGGCCGCCGCCTCTCCGCCGGCCAGTCGCAGCGGGTCGCCCTCGCCCGCGCCTTCCTCCGCGACGCGCCGCTGCTGCTGCTCGACGAGCCGACCGCCAACCTCGACGAGGAGACCGAGCGCTCGATCGCCGACGCGGTCGAGCGTCTGGCCGAGGGACGAACCGCGCTGATAGTCGCCCACCGCCCCGAGCTCGCCCGCCGCGCCGACCGCATCGTCGAGCTCCGCGAAGGCATCCCCCACGAGGCGCCACAGGCGGCTCCCGAGGCGGTGGCAGCATGAGCAGCCAATCGCGTGGTTCCTTTGTCCGGCCATACACGACAAAGGAACCGCGACTTGAGCGCGCCGCGTTGAGGCGCGCGGTCGGGGCTACCCGGGCGCGGCGGAGGCTGCTGGCGCTCTCGGTCCTGCTCGGCGCCGGGGCGGTGCTGGCGTCCGTCGGGTTGCTTACTACCTCCGGCTACCTGATCAGCCGGGCGGCGCAGCGGCCGGAGATCCTCGCGCTCGGGGTGGCGATCGTCGGCGTCCGCTTCTTCGGAATCAGCCGGGCGCTCTTGCGCTACGCCGAACGTCTCGTCTCCCACGACCTCGCCTTCCGCACCCTCACCGACCTGCGGGCCCGCTTCTTCGCCCGCCTCGTCCCGCTGGTGCCGGCCGGCGTCGCCGACCTGCGGCGGGGCGACCTGCTCGCCCGCTTCGTCGGCGACGTCGACCGCCTCCAGGACCTCTACCTGCGCGCCGTCGGCCCGCCTCTCACGGCGCTTATCGCCGGCCTCGTCTCGGTCCTCGTCGCGGCGCTGATCCTCCCGGTCGCCGGCCTGGCCCTGGCCGTACTGCTGCTCGCGGCCGGGATCGGCGCCCCCGCCCTCACCCGCTGGTCGGCCCGCAGCGCCGGCCGGCGCCAGTCCGCAGCCCGCGCCGCCCTCGGCAATGACCTGGTCGAGATCGCCTCCGGCTCGGCCGAGATCGCCGTCGCCGGGCGCGAGCAGGAGTGGCTCGACCGCTGCGAGCGCGACAGCTCCCGGCTGACCCGGCTGCAGCGCCGGGATGCCCTCAGCGGCGGACTCGCGGTCGGCCTCGGAACCGCCCTGGCGGCCGGAGGCGCCGTAGCGATGACCGCAGTGGCGATTCCTTCGGTCCAGAGCGGCGCCCTCGCCGGCGTGCTGCTTGCCGCCCTCGCCCTGCTGGCGATGGGGGCTTTCGAGGCGGTGGCTCCGCTTGGCGCCGCCGCGGCAAGCGTCGACGCCTGCGCCGGCGCCGCGCTGCGGATCGAGGAGGTGGTCGATCGCGAGCCGCCGGTCGCCGAACCACGCTCGCCGCGCTCGCTCGACGCAATCGGCGGCCTCGAGTTCCGCGGCGTCCGCTTCCGCTTCGATGACGAGGGCCCCTGGGTCCTCGACGGCCTCGACCTCCACCTCTCCCCCGGCCGCTCGGTGGCGCTGCTCGGGCCCAGCGGCGCCGGCAAGAGCACCCTCGCCGAGCTCGCTGTCCGCTTCCGCGATCCGCAGGCGGGCGAGATCTCGGTCGGCGGCGTCGACATCCGCGCGGCGACCGGTGACGAGGTCCGCCGGGCGGTCCGCCTCGCCCCCCAGGACGCCTACCTGTTCACGACGACCCTGCGCGACAACGTCGCCGTCGGCCGCGCCGACGCCGGCGACCCGGAAATCGTCTCGGCACTCGCAGCGGTCGGCCTCGGCGACTGGCTCGCCTCGCTGCCCCAGGGCCTCGCGACCGAGGTCGGCGAGGAGGGCGCCCTCGTCTCCGGCGGCCAGCGCCAGCGGATCGCCGCCGCCCGGCTGCTGCTCGCCGAGGCTCGCTTCCTGATCTTCGACGAGCCCACCGCCCACCTCGACCCGGCCGGCGCCGGCGCCCTGCAGCGCCGCCTCGCCTCCCTCGCCCACGAAGGCGGCCCTGGGGTCCTCGCGATCACCCACGAACTTCACGAGCCCTCGGTTTTCGACGAAGTGCTCCGTCTGGAGCACGGTCGCATCGGCGCCGCGCTCTAACTACTCGTACTGGAGGGACTGGAGCACGTCGAGGCGCGACGCTCGCCGCGCCGGCCAGATCGCTGCGATCACCCCGACCACGGCGGCGAAAACCAGCAGCAGGGCCAGCGAGCCGATCGGGTAGGAGAGGGTGAAGCCTTCGTCCTTCAGCGGCTGGGCGATCAGGGTGGCGAAGACGATGCCGAGGACCATTCCGAGGATCGCCCCGATCAGGGCCGTGATCACCGCCTCGTAGCGGATCATCGTCCGCACCTGCCGGCGCGACATCCCGATCGCCCGCAGCATCCCCAGCTCGCGCGTGCGCTCGTGGATCGAGAGCGCCAAGGTGTTGGCAATGCCGAAGATCGAGATCAGGATCGCGAAGAAGAGCAGCGCGTAGACGAGTTTCACCAGCCCGTCGATCTGGTTTTCGCGCTCTTCCTTCAGTTCGCCCTGGTTCAGGACTTCGGTGACCGGGAAGAGCCGTTCGGAACCGACCGTCAGCAGCGCCTGGACTTTCGCTTCGTCGGCGCCTTCTTCGACCTTGACGAAGTCGAAGAGGTCCTGCGTCTGGGCGAATTCGCGCGCCATCACCGGCTGGGTGACGAGGACGCTGCCAAGCACCCCGAGCTTCGATTCGAACTCGCCGACGACGCGGAAGCGCGGCCGCGCCCGCGTCTGGGTCAGCAGCTGGAAGCTGTCGCCGAGCGAGAGGTCGTGCGCGCTGGCGAAGTCGTCGGAGACGATCGCCTCGTCGCCGCGGAGGCCGCGCAGCGCGCTCGGCCCGCCCTGCTTCCATTCGATGTTCACCGCCTGGTCGATGTCGCGGGTCGGGGCGTTGACCTGGACGGTGCCGCCCGCGGCCCCGCCTTCGACCACCTTCGCCTGGGCGCCGCGGATCGTCGCCACCAGCTCGACTCCGGGAACTTTGCGCGCCGCCGCCGCGGCCCCGTTCGGGATCGGCGAGAAGCCGTCGCTGTTCTGGATCACCAGGCCGCCGGCGAAGTTTTCGTCGACCACCTGGGCGACCGTGCTCTTCAGCCCGGCGGCGAAGACGGTGACGAAGGCGACCAGCGCCAGGCCGATCATCAGCGCCGCCGCGGTGATCGCGGTGCGGCTGGGATTGCGCTGCGCGTTCTCGCGGGCGAGGCGGCCGGTCAGCCGACGCAACCGCTCCAGCGGCCAGCCGGCAACGGTCGCCAGCGGCGGCACCAGGCGCGGGCTGAAGATCGAGACGGCGAAGACGACCGCGACCGCGCCGCCGCCCATCAGCCCCGCCCGGGTCCCGGCCGAGCCGCTGCCGAACAGCCCGATCAGCACCATCGCCAGCCCGGCCGCCGCGAGCAGGCCCGACAGCGCTACGTAGGCGAGGCGGCGACGCCGGCTCGGCTCCGGGTTGAAGGCGTGGAGGGCGGCGATCGGCGGCACCCGGGTCGAGCGCAGCGCCGGCACCAGCGAGGAGACGAGGGTGACCAGCAGGCCGACTATGAGCCCGACGATCACGGTTCGCGACTGCAGCTGGAGGCTGGTCGTCGGCAGTTCCAGCCCGAAGGCCTTGAACAGGGCCTCGATCGCGGCCGCGATCACGAAGCCGCCGGCGATCCCGAGCAGCGCTCCGATCAGCCCGATCGCCCCCGCTTCGATCATCACCGAGCTGAGGATCTGGCGCCGCGAGGCGCCCAGCGTTCGCAACATCCCGAATTCGCTGACCCGCTGGGCGACCGTGATCGAGAACGTGTTGAAGATGAGGAAGGAGCCGACGAAGACGGCGATGAAGCCGAAGACGAGGAGGAAGGTCTGCAGGAAGCCGAGGTTTTCGCGGATTTCCTTGGAGGCACGGTCGGCGTTTTCCTTCGCCGTCTCGACTTTCACCCCGCCCGGCATCTCGCGCGCGATCCGCCGTTTCAGCGCCTCGGCCGAGACCCCCCTCGCGGCGGCGACCGAGATCTGGTCGAAGCGCCCGCGCTTGTGGGTGAGGCGCTGGGCGACCGGCAGCGTCACCTGGGCGATGCTTGCGCCGCCGAAGGAGGCGCTGCCGAGCTTGGTGATGCCGACGAGGCGGAACTTCTGCGCCGTCCCCTGGCCGATCAGCTCGATCGTTTCGCCCAGCTTTAGGTCGCTGCTTTCCGCCGCCCCCTTGTCGATCGAGGCTTCGCGCGGGCCGCGCGGCTTGCGCCCTTCGACGTAGTTGAGCGCCTCGAGCCCGTCGGGCAGGGTCGAGGAGATGAACTTGGGGGCGAATTTGTTGCCGATCTTTTCGCCCTGCGCGTCGAAGAAGCCGCCGGGGGTGAAGATCGCCCCGGCGGCCAGCCGCACGCCGCGGGTCTTCTGCACGGTCGGCAGCAGCGCCGCCCTGATCGTCGGCGTTTCGCCGTTTTCCTGCTTGACCGGGTTCTCGGCGGTGATGACGACGCTGGTCCCGCTCAGCGACTCGTTGAAGATTTCGTCGAAGGCGGCGAAGATCGTGTCGGTGAGGACGTAGGAGCCGACGACGAAGGCGACCCCGAGGACGACCGCGAAGGTCGTCGCCAGGGCCCGCACCTTGCGCGCCCAGACGCCCTTCAGGCCGAGGCTGGTCACAGCCGCTTCTGCAGCTCGATCACGTCGTCCGCCGAGCCGGGAGCGCCGTCATTGACGATCTTCCCGTCCTGGAGGGTGATCAGCCGGTCGGCGTGGGCGGCGGCGGCCGGATCGTGGGTGACCATCACCACCGTCTGGCCGAACTCGTCGACCGCCTGGCGCAGCAGCGCCAGCACGTCCGCGCTCGCTTTCGAGTCGAGGTTGCCGGTCGGCTCGTCGGCGAAGACGACCGCCGGCTTGCTGACCAGGGCGCGGGCGACGGCGACCCGCTGCTGCTGGCCGCCGGAGAGCTCGGCCGGGCGGTGGGTGCGGCGGTCCTCGAGGCCGACGGTGCGGATCAGCTGGTCGACCCACTGCCGGTCGGGCTTGCGGCCGGCGATCGAGAGCGGCAGCACCAGGTTCTCCTCGGCGGTGAGGACCGGGATCAGGTTGAAGAACTGGAAGACGAAGCCGAGTTTGTCGCGTCGCAGCTCGGTCAGCTTCGAGTCGTCGAGCCCGGTGATCTCGACGCCGTCGAGCTCGACCGTGCCCGAGGTCGGTTTGTCGAGGCCGGCGAGGATGTGCATCAGCGTCGACTTGCCGGAGCCCGAGGGGCCCATGATCGCGGTAAAGCGGTCGCGCTCGAAGGTCGTGGTGACGCCGGCGAGCGCGTCGACGGCGGCGTCGCCTTCGCCATAGCGGCGGTGAATGTCGGTGGCGACCACGACTGGTCCGTTGACGCTCACGCCCGCACCGTATCGAGCCGGGCAACTAGGGTGCGGGCCGTGCCCCTCGCCGACCGCTTCGACGGACTCCTGATCGATCTCGACGGGGTCGTCTGGGTCGGCCGCGAGCCGGTGCCGGGCTCGCCGGAGGCGCTGCGGGCGCTGCTCGAGAGCGGCAAGCGGATCGTCTTCGTCACCAACAACCCAGGGCGTCCGCCGGAGGCCTACGCGGAGCGGCTGGGCGAGCTCGGGGTCGAGGTCGGTCCGGAGCACATCGTCACCGCGGGGATGGTGGCGGCGCGGTT
>DASTGL010000060.1:0-6180 GCA_035719145.1 Solirubrobacterales bacterium | reverse complement strand
ATCAGCTCGGACACCTCAGGCCCGACCGTCACTCCCTGCAGCGCGACGCCGTCGCGCTCGCCGGAGTCGAGCGGCCGGTAGAAGTCGGTGAGGCAGATGCGGTCGTGCCGCGGCTGGCGAGGGAAGACGAGCCGCTCGAGCTCGCGCTCGGGATCCTCGGGGTCGAAGACGACGAGCTCGTTGCCGTCGGCGTTGCAGGGGAAGTAGCCGAGCCGGGCGCGGGGGCGGAGGTAGTCCTGCTCCCGCCACATCCGCTCCAGCCGCGGCGCGAACCCCTCCTCGCCGTCGTGACCCTCGACCAGCTGCCGCCAGGCCTCGCCCTTGACGCCGCGGCCGCCCCAGTGCAGCTTGAAGAGGACGTGGCGGTCGAGGTAGGGGTAGACGTCGTCGAGGTCGATCGGCACCTCCCGCACGCCCCACCGCGGCGGCTGCGGGATCGGCACGTCGGTGCGGGCGGCCGAGCGGACGCTGGCGTCGGTGGTCGGCGGCGCGTCGTCGAGCACGACCGGCTTCTCCCGCAGCTGCTTGGCCTCGGCCCGAATGCGGTCGACGAGCGCGGCGCGCGCCTCGGCGTCGACCAGCGCGTCCATCGTGTCGAGGCCCTGGAAGGCGTCCTTGCAGTAGAAGACGCCGGGCTCGTAGACCTCGTCTGACTCTTTGCCCTTCGGATAGAGGGTGCGGCGGCCGAAGTCGCGGTTGATCGCGGCGCCGCCGATCAGCACCGGGAACTCGAGCCCGCGCTGGTGCAGCTCGGCGACGCAGGTCGGCATCTGCTTCGAGGTCGAGACGAGCAGGGCGGAGAGGCCGATCGCGTCGGCGTCGTTCTCGACCGCGGCGTCGATGATCGCGTCGACCGGCACCTGCTTGCCGAGGTCGATCACGGTGTAGCCGTTGTTGGTGAGGATCGTGTTGACGAGCGACTTGCCGATGTCGTGGACGTCGCCGAAGACGGTGGCGATCACGACCTTGCCCTTGGTGTGGCCCTCGATCCGGTCGAGATGGTTCTCGAGCTGGGCGACGGCGCGCTTCATCACTTCGGCCGACTGCAGGACGAAGGGGAGGATCAGTTCGCCGGCGCCGAATTTGTCGCCGACCTCCTTCATCGCCGGCAGCAGCACCTCGTTCAGGGTGGGGACGGCGCCGATCTTCTCGACCGCGCGCTCGATCTGGTCCTCGACCCCGTCCTTCTTGCGGCGGAGGATGTGCCAGTGCAGGGCCTCCTCGGGCTCCATGCCCGCGGTCGGGTCGGCGACCTCGGCCTCTGCCTCCTCGCCCTTGGACTCGAAGTGGGAGATGAAGCGCTCGAGCGCGTCCTCGCGGCGGTTGAAGACGAGGTCGTCGGTCAGCTCCCGCTCCTCCTCGCCGATCTCGCTGTAGGGGGTGATGTGGTTGGGGTTGACCATCGCCAGGTCGAGCCCCGCCTCGACGCAGTGGTGGAGGAAGACCGAGTTGAGGACGGCGCGCGGCCGCGGCGAGACGCCGAAGGAGACGTTGGAGACGCCGAGCGAGGTCTTAACGCCGGGGATCTCGGCCTTGATCCGGCGGATCCCCTCGATCGTCTCCACCGCCGAGGGCCGCCACTCCTCGTCGCCGGTGGTGAGGGTGAAGGTGAGGGCGTCGAAGATCAGCGCCTCGGGGTCGAGCCCGTGCTCGTCGCAGGCGATGTCGCGGATGCGTTCGGCGATCTCGACCTTGCGGTCGGCCGTCTTCGCCATCCCGACCTCGTCGATCGTCAGCGCGATCAGCGCGGCGCCGTGTTCCTTCGCCAGCGGGATCACGACGTCGGCCTTGTCCCGCCCGGCCTCGAGGTTGATCGAGTTGACGATCGCCCGGCCGGGGATCTGCTCCAGCGCCGCCTTGATCACCTCGGGTTCGGTCGAGTCGACCTGGATCGGGGCCGGCTGGGTCAGCGAGATCCGCTTCACGACCGCCTTCATCTGCTCGTCCTCGTCCTGGCGCTCGGTCAGGGCGACGCAGGTGTCGAGCACGTGGGCACCGCCTTCGACCTGGTCTTCGGCGACCTGGACGAGGCCGTCGTAGTCGTCGGCGAGCAGCAGTTCCTTGGCCTTTTTCGAGCCCTGCGAGTTGACCCGCTCGCCGACCAGGGTCGGGCGCGGCTCCTGCACCAGCGGGGTGGAGGTCATCATCGACGAGACCTCGATCGGCCCCGGTGCCGGGCGCTCGCCGGGCACGCGGCCGTCGACCCGCTCGCGGATCGCGGCGATGTGCTCGGGCGTGGTGCCGCAGCAGCCGCCGACGATGCCGACGCCGAAGCGCTCGACGAACTCGCCGAGGGAGGCCGCCAGCGGCTCGGGCTTTTCGGGGAAGATCGTCTCGCCGTCGGGGCCCTGGAAGGGCAGCCCGGCGTTGGGGATGCAGTGGACCGGCAGGGGGGAGGCCTCGCCGAGGAAGCGGATCGCGTCGCGCATGTCCTCGGGCCCGGTCGAGCAGTTGAGCCCGATCACGTCGATCTCCAGCGCGGTCAGCGTCGTCAGCACCGACTGGATGTCGGTGCCGAGGAGCATCTTGCCCCCGTTCGGCAGCAGCGAGACGCTGCACTGGATCGGCAGCGTGCGGCCGGTCTGCTTGAACGCCTCACGGGCGCCGAAGATCGCCGCCTTCACCTCGAGGATGTCCTGCGCGGTCTCGATCATGATCAGGTCGGCGCCGCCTTCGACCAGGCCCTGCGCCTGCTCGGCGAAGACCTCGACCAGGCGTCCGAAGGAGATGTCCCCCAGGGTGGGATCGGTGGAGGCGGGAAGGAAGCCGGTCGGCCCGATCGAGCCGGCGACGAAGCGGCTCTCGCCCGCAGCCTTGCGAGCGATCTCTGCCGCTTTCGTGTTGATCTCCAGCGTCTGCTCGCCCAGCCCCCACTCTTCGAGCTTCAGCCGCGAGCCCTGGAAGGAATCGGTCTCGACCACCTCGGCCCCGGCCTCCAGCATCGACTGATGAACACCCTCGATCACGTCGGGCCGATTCAGCACCAACACCTCATGGCACTTGCCCGCCAGGCCGCCATAGTCCTCGCTCGAGAGCTCGAACTGCTCCAGCGTCGCGCCCATGCCGCCGTCGAAAACGACAACGCGCTCCTTCGTCGCAGCTATGTAATCCCGCTCTGGCATGAACCCCTAAAGGTAGCGGGGGTGCTGCTCAGCGGCGCAGGCCGAGGCGCCGCTTCCAGTCGCGGGCGTTGAAGAGGCGGACCATCGGGGCGATCAGGCGGCGGCGGGACTTCGTGTAGGGGTACCAGGTGAGCTCGCGCTTGCCGCCGAAGCGGGTGATCACCAGCGACTCGCTGCGGCAGTACTTCTTGATCCCCGGTTCGCCATGGCGAAAGCCGATCCCGGACTGCTTCCAGCCGCCCATCGGCACCTCGGTGGCGAAGTAGTTGACGAGGACGTCGTTGACGTTGATCGCACCGCACTCGACTCGGCGCGCCACCTGCTCGGCGCGCTCGCGCTCGCCGAAGACGGCACCCGAGAGCCCATAGCGGCTGTCGTTCGCCATCTGCACGGCCTCGTCTGCGTCACGGACCTTCATCACCCCGACGACGGGGCCGAAGGTCTCGTCGCGCATCACCTTCATCGAGTGGTCGACGTCGACCAGGACCGTCGGCTCGAAGTAGTCGCCGGGCCCCTCGACCCGCTTGCCACCGGTCAGGGCGCGGGCGCCGGAGGCGAGCGCGTCGCTGACATGGTCCTCGACGATCGCGGTCTGGCGCGGCGAGGTCATCGCCCCGACGTCCTTCGGGTCGCCGGCGCCGTCGGCGCCCTGGCGCAGGCGGCCGACCTCGGCGGTCAGCTTGTTGACGAACTCGTCGTAGGCGGGCTCCTCGACGTAGATCCGCTCGACCGACATGCAGATCTGACCCGAGTTCATCATCCCGCCCCAGGCCGCGGCGTTGGCGGCGCGGTCGAGGTCGGCGTCGGCGAGGACGATCATCGGGTCCTTGCCGCCGAGCTCGAGGCTGACCGGGGTCAGCGTCTCCGCCGCCCGCGCCATCACCTTGCGGCCGGTCGCGTCGGAGCCGGTGAACTGGATGAAGTCGACCGCGTCGACCAGGGCGCCGCCGGTCTCGCCGATCCCCTGCACGCAGTCGAAGACGTCGGGGCCGCCGATCTCCCGCTTCCAGGCTTCGACCACCTCGGCGATGCCGAGCGGGGTGAACTCTGAGGGCTTGACGACGACGGCGCAGCCCGCCTGCAGGGCCGGGATCGCGTCGCCGAGGGAGAGGATCAGCGGGAAGTTCCAGGGACTGATGATCCCGACGACCGGGTGGGGGCGGTACTGGATCCGCAGCTTCTTCGCCGCCAGCAGCGGCGTGTGCGGGCGGACGCTCTCCTCGCCGATGAACTGGGCAGCGCGGGTGCCGTAGAAGTTGATCAGGTCGGCGAGGTAGGTCGGCTCGTTTTCGGCGTCGGCACGGACCTTGCCGGTCTCCCGCTGCATCGTCTCCAGCACCCGCTCGCGGTTGTCGAGCAGCCAGTCGCGCAGCTTGCCGAGCCAGTGGTAGCGGCCCTCGATTCCCATCGCCTCCCACTCGGGCTGGTTGGCGCGAACCCGCCGCACGGTCTCGGCGACCTGCTCGGGCGAATCGACCGGGACGTTCTCGATCACCGCTCCCGTCGCCGGATTGCGGACCTCGATCGAATCCTCAGCGGCCCTCACAGCAGTTGCGCTCTCCACCCGATGCTCCCTTCGTCGCCAGTTTGGCTGGTCAGCCAAATGTACCCGGGCCCGCCGGGGAAGCAACCCTCAGCCGAGGTAATGGGTGGCGACAAGGCCGACGAGAGCCGCGATGAGAGTGAACGTCAGCCTGTCGAACTTAGCGTCGAGCTTCCCGATGTCCGTCTTGAGTTCGGTCCGGGTGGCCGCGATCTCTTCATTTAACTCGACGCGCATCAACCTGAGCTCGACTTTGACTTCTCGGATTTCGCCTTTAACTTCGTCAAAGCCTTTATCCATGTGCTTCGAGAGGTCGTCAAGACGCTCGTCGGTCCAAGCTTCCCGTGCCATTACTGCCATCTTGGCAAGTGTAGACAGGAAGTTGCAACAAGTGGTGCGCGAAAGTGCAAAATTTGTGTGACCTAACGGGACACGAGCCTGTAGACGGAGCCTTCTATCGAGGCGACGTAGAGGCGGTGCTGGTCGTCTTCGCCGAAGGAGCTGGGGCTTTCGACGTGGAGGCCGAGCTTGTGGTCGCCGGAGGCCTTCTTCAGGTGCGGAGTCAGCACTCGCAGCTGCCCCTCGCAGAGGTCGGCGTAGACGTAACGGCCGCGCAGGTTCGGCAGACGGGGGTCGCGGGCGACGTAGCCGCCGATGATCGAGCAGCTGCCGCCGCCGCGGCTGTGGTGGTAGGCGAAGATCGGTTTGACGGTGCCGCCGGGGTCCGGGGTGCCGCTGTTTTCGTCCGTGTACTTGGAGAAGCCCTCGAAGGCGTCCCAGCCGAAGTTCGCGCCGCCGGCCGCGGCGACGGTGGTGTAGTCGAGCTCCTCGACCTCGTTCTGGCCGACGTCGCCGATCGCGATCCGCGGTTGCTGCGCGGTCGTCGTGTCGAAGGAGAAGCGGAAGGGGTTGCGCAGCCCGTAGCTGTAGATCTCGTCGCGCCCCGGCTTGCCGACAAACGGGTTGTCGTGCGGCACCGAGTAGGGCTTCCCGCCCGCCGGCCGCGGATCGATCCGCAACAGCTTGCCCAGCAGCACGTCCTTGTTCTGGGCGTTGTTCGGCGGATCGCCGCCGGAGCCGCCGTCGCCGGTGCCGAAGTAGAGGAGGTTGCCGAGGAACTGCAGCTGGCCGCCGTTGTGGTTGGCGTTGACCGGGTGCGGGATGACGATCACCTGGCGGCGCGAGGCCGGCCGCGCCCGGGTCGCGCTGCCGCGCTTGAATTCGTCGATGCGGATGTTGCCGTCGGGGTCGGTGTAGTAGACGTAGAAGCGCTTGCTGCGCGGGTAATCCGGCGGGAAGGCAACCGAGAGCAGTCCCCGCTCGCCGCCGTAGGAGACCTGGCTGCGGAGATCGATGAACGGCTTGCCGAGCCGGTGGCCGTCGCGCAGGACGGCGATCTCCCCCGGCTGCTCGACGACGAAGAGGAGCTTCGGGTACCCCGGCGCCCCGGTGACGTAGGTCGGGGCGTCAAATTTCCCGATCTTCTTCAGGGCAACGCCGGTGCCCTTTGCTCGC
>DASTGL010000059.1:0-4339 GCA_035719145.1 Solirubrobacterales bacterium | reverse complement strand
CCCGGACTCCGCCGCCGTCTTGACGATGTCGGCAGCCCGGTCGTAGCCGATGTGCGGGTTGAGCGCGGTGGCCGTCGCCAGGGTCGCCTCGGCGTGGCGCTCGGTCATCTCCTCGTTCGCCTCGACTCCCGAGACGCATTTCTCGTTCAGCAGGCGCGAGGCGGAGGCGAGCAGCTTGATCGAGTCGAGCAGGTTGCGGGCGATCAGCGGCACCCGCACGTTGAGCTCGAACTGGCCCTGGCTGCCGGCGAGCGTGATCGCGGCGTCGTTGCCGACGACCTGGGCGGCGACCTGGATCACCACCTCGGGAATCACCGGGTTGACCTTGCCGGGCATGATCGAGGAGCCCTTCTGCAGCTCGGGCAGGCGCAGCTCGGCGAGGCCGGCGCGCGGGCCGGAGCCCATCAGGGCGAGGTCGTTGGCGATCTTGTTGAGCGAGATCGCGTAGACCTTGAGCGCGCCCGAGAGCTCGACCAGGGCGTCGCGGTTGCCCTGCGCCTCGAAGGCGTCGAGCGGGGCCGAGATCTGCAGGCCGGTGTCGGCGGCGAGCTTCTCACGCACCTTGGCGGCGAACTCGGGGTGGGTGTTGAGGCCGGTGCCGGTGGCGGTGCCGCCGAGCGGGATCTGGCCGACCCGGCGCAGGGTCGCCTCGACCCGCTGGACGCCGAGGCGGACCTGCGCGGCGTAGCCGCCGAACTCCTGGCCGAGGGTGACCGGGACGGCGTCCATCAAGTGGGTGCGGCCGGCCTTGACGACGTCGGCGAACTGCTGGGCCTTCTCTTCGAGCGCGCCCTCGAGGCCGCCCATCGCCGGCAGCAGGTCCCGGGTGACCTCGTCCAGCGCCGCCAGGTGCACGGCGGAGGGGAAGACGTCGTTAGAGGACTGGCCCATGTTGACGTGGTCGTTGGGGTGGGCGCCCTCGCCGGCGAGGTTGGCGATCACCTCGTTGGCGTTCATGTTCGAGGAGGTGCCGGAGCCGGTCTGGAAGACGTCGACCGGGAACTGGTCGTCGTGCTCGCCCTCGGCGATCGCCCGGCCGGCGTCGGCGATCCGCCCGGCGATATCGCCGTCAAGCTTGCCCAGCTCGCCGTTGACCTCGGCCGCGGCACCCTTGATCCGGCCCAGCCAGCGCACCACCGGCACCGGCACCCGCTCGCCGGAAACGGGGAAGTTGTCTACCGCTTTGGTGGTCTCGCCACCCCAAAGTTGCTCAGTCATTGGTCTCCTCGATGGCGGTCCCTGCAAACCGACGCATCTCGGCGTCCTCGGTCGCTCGCGTGCAGAGCACGCCACGCGACCCTCGCCGCAGGCGGGGTGTGAGCGCGCCAGCGCGAGTTCCTTGATCTGCCTGGTTTTCGGAACCGTTCTAAGTTCATCCGTCTTTGCGCCCGGCAGCGTATCCGGCTTCATACGAGCGGTAGAACGCGGGGGAGAGCGGCTGGTCGCCCGGCGCGTAGCGGGCGGCGACGGTGAGGCGGCGGACGAGGTCGGAGTGGATGCCTTCGCTCGTCTCGGCGCCTCGCGCGGCGGCGCCGATCAGGTAGCCGAGCCGGACCGCCGCATCGCCGCCGTCTTCTTCGCGCGCCTGCGCGTTCAGCGCCGTCGCCGCCGCGACCATCGCTTCGCCGACCTGGGAGAGGTCGCCGGCCTTCTGGTTTTCGGCAAGGCAGTCGCTGATCGGCGTTTCCCCGCCCAGCAGCGCTTCTCCCGGGGCCGCCTGCAGGGCCTTTTCGTAAGCCGCCGCCCCTTCGAGGCAGGCAACCGGCGTCGAATCGTCCTGGTTCCCGCAGCCGAGAACCGCGAGCAGGCAGACGAGCAGCGAGGCGATGGCGGCAAAGCGCATCGCCGCATCCTATGGACCAGCCGCCCTCACCCGAGCCGCATCAACCTCCGCTCGATCGTTTCCACCTTTGTGGCCCTCCGAGGGGCCAAAAGGGTGGAAACGTTCTAGAGCTCCAACCTGCTGGGTGGGAAATCTGATGCGTTCGGGTCAGTCGATGCGGGGGGAGAGGCCGCCGGTCGAGGCCTGGGCTACGCCGCCGGAGGGGCGGGGCGGGGCCGGGGGCGCAGGCGGTTTCGTCGCCGCGGTCGGCTGGCCGCCTTTGAGGCCGGCGGAGAAGACTTCGACCCACTGCGCGAGCGTGTATTCGGGGGCGGTCGCGTGGTTCCAGGAGAGGTGGAGGTGGTTGCCGCAGCCGTGGCCGGCGTCGCCGTCGTAGCCGACCCAGCGGAAGGGGGCGCGGGGTTTGTTCTGGACCGGCTCGGTCCAGTGGGCGAGGCGGGTGATCGCCGCCCAGGTCGCATCGCATTTGCCGTCGCCGTTCAGCGGCACGAGGTCTACCGCGAGCCCGTTGTAGTGGTCCGAGCCACGCGTGTGGCAGCGGTTGCAGCCGGCGTGTTCGCCGTTCGGCAGCGGACCCGAGTAGCCGTCGGTGACGTAGATCGGGTAGCGGGCGGCGATCCAGCGCAGGTCGGGCAGGATCCGCTGGTCGACCATGTCGCCTTCTTCGTGCGGGATCGAGGCGGGGATCGGGACGATCTTGCCAGCGCCGTAGAGCAGCCTCGTCGCCGGGATCGGTTCCGCCTGCGAGTAGGCGCAGACGGCAAGGAGGGGCAGGAGCGAGAGGGCGAAGACCGCAAGCAAGCGCGCCCAGGAGCTGGCGAGGAGACGATGGCTCACCCCTGCCTTATCGGCCGTACGACGCCGATCCCTTGAATCCTGCCCTGGCCCAACCGAACTGCATCAAATTCTGGTTGCTCTAACGCCAGAATTTGATGCAGTTCGCGTCTCGGGCCCTTGGCCAGCCGGCCAGATAGGGTTCGCCCGTGCCGACGGTCCGCGAAGCGACGTTCGACCTCTTCCGCGCCCACGGGATGACGACGATGTTCGGCAACCCGGGCTCGACCGAGCTGCCGATGCTCGCCGACTTCCCGGGCGACTTCCGCTACGTGCTGGGCCTGCAGGAGGCGGTCGTGGTCGGGATGGCCGACGGCTTCGCCCAGGCCTCCGGCAAGACCACCGTCGTCAACCTCCACACCGCGCCGGGAGTCGGCAACGCGATGGGGGCGATCTTCAACGCCCAGGCCAACCACTCGCCGCTGCTGATCACCGCCGGCCAGCAGGCCCGCGCCCAGATCACCCTGCAGGCGAATCTGACGAACCGCGACGCGACCCGGATGCCGCACCCGCTGGTCAAGTGGAGCTACGAGCCGCCGCGGGCGGAGGACGTGCCGTTGGCGCTGGCGCACGGGGCGCACCTCGCCGGGCTGGCGCCGCGCGGCCCGGTCTTCGTCTCGCTGCCGATGGACGACTGGTACGCCGAGGTCGACGAGGCCGACGCGCGCGCGGCGATCGAGCGCCTAGTGACCGGGCGCGCGGTCGCCGACCCGGAGGCGGTGCGGGCGCTGGCCGAGCGCCTCGACGCGGCCGAGAACCCGGTCCTCGTCGCCGGCCCCGACATCGACACCGCCGGCGCCTGGGAGACCGCGATCGCCCTTGCCGAGCGCCAGCGCCTGCCGGTCTGGGCCTCGCCGGCGACCGGCGGCGTCCGCCTCGGCTTCCCCGAGAACCACCCGAACTTCCGCGGCGTCCTGCCGCCGGCGATCGGCCCGGTCGGGCAGACGCTCGAGGGCCACGACCTGATCCTCGTCGTCGGCAGCTCGGTCTTCCCCTACTACCCGCACATCCCCGGACCGCTGCTGCCCGAGGGCGCGCGCCTGGTCGCGATCACCAGCGACCACGACGAGGCGGTGCGGGCGCCGATGGGCGACGCGATCGTCGCCGACGTCGGCCTCACCCTGGCGGCGCTGCTGGAGCAGGTGCCGGAGTCCTCGCGCCCGGCGCCGGAGCCGAACCCGGGGCCGGGGGAAATCCCCGCCGAGGACCCGCTCAACGCTTCGACCGTCCACCGCGCCCTCGCCGAAGCGATGCCCGAGGACGCGATCGTCGTCCTCGAGTCCCCCTCCAGCACCCTCGCCCTGCGCAACCAGCTGCGGATCTCGCGCCCGGGCAGCTACTACTTCAGCGCCGGCGGTGGCCTCGGCTTCGGCCTCGCCGCCTCGGTCGGCGTGCAGCTCGCCCAGCCGGACCGCCCGGTCGTCTGTGTGCTCGGCGAGGGCTCGGCGCAGTACGCGATCACCGCCTTCTGGAGCGCCGTCGCCTACAACGCGCCGGTCACCTTCCTCGTCCTGCGCAACGAGGAGTACGCGATCCTCAAGTGGTTCGCCGAAGTCGAGCAGGTAAACGCCGCGCCGGGCCTGGACCTGCCGAAGCTCGACGTCGCCAGCGTCGCCGAGGGTTACGGGGTCAAAGCGCACCGGGCGAAGGACCGCGACGAAG
>DASTGL010000058.1:0-4174 GCA_035719145.1 Solirubrobacterales bacterium | reverse complement strand
GGCTCGACCGGCCTCTCGATGGCCTTCGACCTGCCGACTCAGCTCGGCCGCGACTCCGACGACCCGCTCTGTCACGGCGAGGTCGGGCGGACCGGGGTCCCGATCGACACGATCGAGGACATGAGGATCTGCTTCGAGGAGATCCCGCTCGACGGGGTCTCGACGTCGATGACGATCAATGCCCCCGCGGCGATCCTGCTGCTGCTCTACGAGCTGGTCGGCGAGGAACAGGGCGTCCCCTCCGAGAAGCTGCGCGGCACCGTCCAGAACGACGTGCTGAAGGAGTACATGGCCCGCGGCAACTACATCTACCCGCCGGAGCCGACCATGCGGTTGACCACCGACATCTTCGAGTACTGCCAGACCCACGTGCCGAAATGGAACACGATCTCGATCTCCGGGTACCACATCCGCGAGAAGGGCTGCTCGGCTGTGCAGGAGGTGGCGTTCACGCTCTCCAACGCGATCGCCTACGTCGAAGCGGCGCTGGAGCGCGGCCTGAAGATCGACGAGTTCGCGCCGCGGCTGGCCTTCTTCTTCAACGGCCACAACAACGTCTTCCAGGAGATCGCCAAGTTCCGGGCGGTGCGGCGGATGTGGGCGAAGATCGTCAAAGAGCGCTTCGGGGCTGAGAACGAGAGCTCGATGAAAATCCGCTTCCACACCCAGACCGGCGGGGTGACCCTGCAGGCCCAGCAGCCCGAGGTCAACATCATCCGCGTCGCCCTGCAGGGCTTCGCCGCGGTCTGCGGCGGCACCCAGTCCCTGCACACCAACGGGTTCGACGAGGCGCTGGCGCTGCCGACCGAGCGCTCGGCCCGGATCGCCCTGCGCACCCAGCAGGTGATCGCGTATGAGTCCGGCGCCGCCGACACCGTCGACCCCTTCGCCGGCTCCTACTTCGTCGAGTCGCTGACCGACGAGGTCGAAGCGCGCAGCTGGGAGCTGATGGACAAGGTCGAAGAGCTCGGCGGCTCGGTCGAGGCGCTGGAGTTCATGCAGCGCGAGATCGAGGAGTCCGCGCTCAGCTACCACGAGCGCTACAAGAGCGGCCAGGACATCATCGTCGGCGTCAACAAGTTCGTTACCGACCAGGTCGACGACGTCGACATCCTCAAGGTCGACCCCGAGTCCGAGCAGCGCCAGCTAGCCCGCCTCAAGGCCTTCAAGGAGAACCGCGACCAGGCCGAGGTCGAGGCCAAGCTCGACTCCCTCCGCGATGTCGCCCGCGGCGACGGCAACCTCCTCCACCCGATCCGCGCTGCCCTCAAAGCCAACGCCTCGATCGGCGAGGTCTGCGGCGCCATGCGCGAGGTCTTCGGCGAATACAAGGGCGGCGCTTTTTTCTAGCGAGTGGCGACTTTTGGGGGCTATAGCGCCCATAACTCGCCACTCATCACCTGAACGGTCTTTCTCATTCGCCCGCAGGAGAAGGAACCCCGCCGATGTGGTGGAAGCCGGGGGCATGATCGAGGTCTCTAGGACGTTGATGAAGTCCGAGCCTGAGCTGGCGGAGCTGGTGGAGAGCGTCGAAGGGCTCGAGGTGAGGATGGCTGAGAAAGGCTTTGGGACGCGGGTGGAGCTGCGGGCTTCCGAAGATTCCGGCCTTGTCGAGGCCGACCTCGAAGCCGTGCTCGACCGGCTGGCGGAGCCGCAACGGCGCCCGTTTGCCTGAGGAGCGATCGAACTTGAACCGGATCCCCAAGCGGCCGGCGCCCCCGGCCGGAAAGTGAGTCCCAATTGAGCATGCTCAAGCGCCACCTCACCGTGGCGAACGTCTTGTCCTGCACGGCCCTCTTCGTCGCCCTCGGCGGCGCTGCCTACGCGGCGGTGAAGATCCCGCCGAACGCGGTCAAGGCGCGCAACATCGCCAACCAGGCCGTCACCAACCCGAAGATCAAGCGCGAAGCGGTGACCTCAGGGAAAATCCGCAACGGCGGCGTCAACGCGGTCGACCTCGGCGCCGGTCAGGTGACCGCCGAAAAGCTCGGCACCGGCGCGGTCACCGGCAAGAAGATCGCCAAGAAAGCCGTCTCCGAACGGACGATCGCCAACGAAGCGGTGACGACCGGCAAGATCGGCAAGGAAGCGATCGACGCCTCGAAGATCTCGGCTCCGCTCTACGCCCAGCTGGTGCGCAACGTCGCCTACTTCACGGCTGAAAGCGCCTCGGATTCCGAAGAAGTGAAGTCGGTCACCGCCAAGTGCCCGAGTGGCAAGGAAGCGATCGCCGGCGGCGCCCTCCTCCACGGCGAACTGAAAGACGTCGCGATCATCGGCTCTTCGCCCTTCTCGGAAGGAAACTCCCGCACCGGTTGGTCGGCCTTTGGCCACGAGACCGGTTCCGGGACGACCAACAACTGGTCTGTGGAGGCGTTCGCGGTCTGCGCGGAACTTTGACCGGTCAAGCGTCGACCCGCGCCGCTGCGTAGGATCGACAGGCATCGTGGAAGCACGGGGGGCCCGCTTCGGCGGGCCCTTCGTCTGCCTGAGGACACCGGGCACCGTCCACAAATAGAATGCCGCGGCCCCATGCGCGAGCGCAACCCCGAAACCCACGACGAGAAGCTCTCCTACCTGCGCGAACTGCGCGAGGCGGCGATCCACTCCGCCTCCGAGGCCGCGGTCGAGAAGCAGCACGCTAAGGGCAAGATGACCGCCCGCGAGCGGATCGAGAAGCTGCTCGACCCCGGCTCCTTCGAGGAGCTCGACACCTTCGTCCGCCACCGCACCTACGACTTCGAGATGCAGAAGAACCGGCCCTGGGGCGACGCCGTCGTCACCGGGCACGGGACGATCGACGGCCGCACCGTCTTCGTCTTCAGCCAGGACTTCACGGTCTTCGGCGGCAGCCTCGGCGAGGTGATGTCGGAGAAGATGTGCAAGGTGATGGACCTGGCCGCCCAGGTCGGGGCGCCGGTGATCGGCATCAACGACTCCGGCGGCGCCCGGATCCAGGAGGGGGTCGTCTCGCTCGGCGCCTACGGCGACGTCTTCGTCCGCAACGTCCAATGCTCGGGCGTGATCCCGCAGATCAGCCTGATCATGGGTCCTTGCGCCGGCGGCGCCGTCTACTCGCCGGCGATGACCGACTTCATCTTCATGGTCAAAGAGACCTCGCACATGTTCATCACCGGCCCGGAAGTGATCAAAACCGTGACCGGCGAGGAAGTCGAGTTCGAGGAGCTAGGCGGGGCGATGAGCCACAACTCGAAGTCGGGCGTCGCCCACTTCGCCTCCGAGGACGAGGAGAGCTGCCTCGAAGACGTCCGCTACCTGATGAGCTTCCTGCCTTCGAACAACCTCGAGGCGCCGCCGCGGTTCGCGCCCTCCGACGACCCCGAGCGCGAAGACACCGAGCTCGACACGCTGGTCCCCAACGACCCGCAGAAGCCCTACGACATGCGCGACGTGATCGCCCGCGTCGTCGACGACGAAGAGTTCTTCGAGGTCCACGAGCACTTCGCCAAAAACATCGTCTGCGGCTTCTCCCGCCTCGACGGCTATCCCGTCGGCATCGTCGGCAACCAGCCCGCCTTCCTCGCCGGCGTGCTCGACATCGAGGCCTCCGAGAAGGCGGCCCGGTTCGTCCGCACCTGCGATTGCTACAACATCCCGATCCTGACCTTCACCGACGTGCCGGGCTTCCTCCCGGGCACCGACCAAGAGTGGAACGGGATCATCCGCCACGGCGCCAAGCTCCTCTACGCCTTCACCGAGGCGACGGTGCCGAAGCTCACCGTCGTCACCCGCAAGGCCTACGGCGGCGCCTATGACGTCATGAACTCCAAGCACATGCTGGCCGACTACAACGTCGCCTGGCCGACCGCCGAGGTCGCCGTCATGGGTCCCGAGGGCGCCGTCAACATCATCTACCGCAAAGACATCGCCAACTCGCCGACCCCCGACGAGCGCCGCCAGAAACTGATCGACGACTACAAGGCGCATTTCGCAAACCCCTACTCGGCGGCGGAGCGCGGCTACATCGACGACGTGATCGAGCCCCGCCAGACCCGCCCGAAGCTGATCAAAGCTTTGAGGATGCTGCAGTCCAAGCGGGTGGCGCAGCCGAAGCGCAAGCACGGGAACATTCCGCTCTAGGTTGCGAGGGGAGGGGCCTGGGTGACCCTCTTCACTCGCCTGCCTAGGTGGATCGGTTGCGGCCTTCCGTGGT
>DASTGL010000057.1:0-5054 GCA_035719145.1 Solirubrobacterales bacterium | reverse complement strand
GTCGGTCACGTGGATCGCTGCTGGACAGGCGTGGGGAGATCAGGGTTGGGAGGTTCAGGCTCAGAGCTGCGTGGGCGTTGGCAAGGGCGCTCATGCCGCCGTGGCCGTAGGTGGTGTCGGAGCCGATGATTCCTGGGCCTGGGCCAATGAAGATCGCGTCCCAGCCTAGGTCCGCGGCGGCGTCGAGGGCGCCAACGGTGCTTATGGCCTCGTGTTCGCCGCCGTAGGACGGGGCGGCGGCGATGTGGCCGGCGAGGAGGCCGCGCTCGCGGAGCTGCTTGACGTCCCGGGAAAACGAACCCGGCAGGGCGCCGCCGTCGGTTTGCACGTAGCCGACCCGGAGGTCGGGCGCCGCCTGCGATGCCGCCCAGGCTGCCGGCGCCAGATGCCCATGCAGCGGCAAGACGGCTACTGGCGTCAATCGCGTGGTTCCTTTGTCGGCTCCTGCACTACTAAGGAACCGCGAGTTGGGACGCTCGACGGGATCGACCGGGTGCTGGAGGGAGGTGTAGTTGAGCTTCATCACGTGGTCGCCACTCTCTCCCCCGCCTTCCAGGCCGCGGGTGAGGTTTACGTGGACTACGTCGAAGCCGCCCGAACCGAGATCCAGGTCCAATGCCTCCACATTGACGACCACCTCGTCGCCTTCCTGCATCTCCCCCAGCAGAGGCTCGTCGGCCCAGGCGCGGCGGCGGTCGCCGTCGACCTCTACTTCGAGTGGCTGCGCTGAGACGACGACGCCGCGGCGCAGCTTCAGGCGCCCGCTCACCTAGTCGCTCGCCGGAGACCCGGCCGCCGCGGCGACTATCCGCTCGCAGGCCTCGAGCATCTTGTCGAGAGCGCTCGCCGGCACCCGCTCCTCCGAGGTGTGGACGTCGGAGGTTCCGTTGGAGAGGAGGACGCAGTCGAAGCCGTCGCGGCGGAAGACGTTGGCGTCGCTGCCGCCGCCGATCGCGACCCGCTGCGGCTCTAGGCCGGCACCGCGCAGACCTGACTCGGCGAGCGCCAGCGCCGCCGAGTCTTTCGGCACCTGGTAGCCGCGGAACAGCTCTTCGATCCGCACGTCGACGTCGCAGCCGTGCTCGCTGGCGCCCCAGGCGCAGGCGTCGGCGATCCTGCCGGCGACCTCGGCCACCCGCTCGGTGTCGAGGCTGCGCGCCTCGGCGTGGATCGCGCAGTGGCCGGGGACGACGTTGCCCGAGGTGCCGCCGGAGATCAGGCCGACGTTCGCCGTCGTCTCCTCGTCGAGGCGGCCGATCTCCATCCTTGCGATCGCCGCCGCGGCAGCGGCGATCGCGTTGCTGCCGTCCTCGGGGCGGATCCCGGCGTGCGCCTCGACGCCGATGAAGTCGGCGAGGATCTTCTGCTGGGTCGGCGTCGTCACGATCACCTCGCCGACCGGGCCGGCGTGGTCGAGGACGAAACCGGCGCGGGATCGCAGCTGCGAGGCGTCGAAGGCTTTCGCTCCTCTCAGTCCCTGCTCCTCGGCCACGGTCAGCACCAGCTCGATCCCCACCGGCGCCGGGTTTTCGACATGGCGGGCGATCAGCTCCATGAAGACGGCGACCGCGGCCTTGTTGTCGGCGCCGAGGATGGTGTCGCCGCGGCTGCGGAAGACGCCTTCGTCCTCGACCACCTCGACCCGGCCCCGGTGCGGGACGGTGTCCATGTGGGCGCAGAACATCACCCACTCGTCTCCGGTCCCGGCCGAGCGGGCGATCAGGTTGCCCGCACCGGCGTCGGCCGCCGCGGCCGCCTCGTCCTCGACCACCTCCAGCCCCATCTCGCGCAGCTCCGCGGCAAGCGTGTCGGCGACCTCCCGCTCCTCCCCGGTCGGGCTGCGGACCTCGCAGTAGCGGACGAACCGCTGATGCAATCGCCCCTCCATGGGCAGAAGGCTAACCGGGACGGCTAGGCAGAGCGGCGGACGCCGACGTCGTCGGTCTCGGCGTTCGGCTCCGAGCCGATCTCGGCGACGACCTCGATCTCGCCGCCGTCGGCCGGCCGTTTGCCCGCCTGCCGGGCGGCGGCGCCGACGAACTCGCGGAACAGCGGCTCGGGCCGGTTCGGGCGGGAGTTGAACTCCGGGTGGTACTGGGAGGCGACGAAGAACGGGTGGTCGGGCAGCTCGACCATCTCGACCAGGCGCTCGTCGGGCGAGGTGCCGCCGCAGACCAGCCCCTCGTCTTCGAGCCGGCGCCGCAGCTGGTTGTTTACCTCGTAGCGATGGCGGTGGCGCTTGTAGATCACGGCCTCGCCGAAGATCTCGCGAGCCTGCGTGCCCTCGTGCAGTTTCACCGGGTCGGCACCGAGGCGCATCGTCCCGCCCATATCGGAGACCTCCTTCTGCTCCGGCAGCAGGTCGACGACGGGGAACGGCGTCTCGGGGTCGAACTCGGCCGAGTTGGCGCCGTCCATGCCGGCGACGTGGCGGGCGAACTCGACCACGGCGATCTGCATCCCGAGGCAGATCCCGAGGTAGGGGATCGATTTCTCCCGGGCGATCCGCGCCGCTTCGATCTTGCCCTCGATCCCGCGCTCGCCGAAGCCGCCGGGGATCAGGATCCCGTCGCAGCCCTCGAGCTTCTCGGGATTGAAGTTCTCCGAGTCGACCAGCTCGACCTCGACCTTGACGCCGTGGTGGAAGCCGCCGTGCTCCAGCGCCTCGATCACCGACTTGTAAGCGTCGGCGAGCTGGACGTACTTGCCGACGACGGCGATCCGCACCTCGTCGGTGGCCGACTCGGCCCGCCGCACCATCTCTTCCCATTCGGCCATGTCGGGCGACGGCGCCTCCATCCCGAAGTGGTCGAGGACGAGGTCGTCGACGCCCTCGGCGCGGAAGACGAGCGGCACCTTGTAGATGTTGTCGACGTCGTGGGCGGAGATCACCGCGTCGACCGGCAGGCTGGCGAAGAGGGCGATCTTGCCGCGGATCTCGCGGTCGAGGCGCCCCTCGGAGCGGCAGACCAGCGCGTGCGGCTGGATCCCGATCCGCCGCAGCTCGTTGACCGAGTGCTGGGTCGGCTTCGTCTTCAGTTCCCCGGCGTGACCGACGTAGGGGACCAACGTCAGGTGGACGAACATCGCCCGCTTCGGCCCGAGGTCGGTGTAGAGCTGGCGGATCGACTCGAGGAAGGGCAGCGACTCGATGTCGCCGACGGTGCCGCCGATCTCGGTGATCACGAAGTCGACCGCCTGGGACTCGGCGACGATGAGGATTTTCTGCTTGATCTCGTTGGTGATGTGCGGGATCACCTGCACGGTCGCGCCGAGGTAGTCGCCGCGGCGCTCGCGCTTGATCACGGAGTTGTAGACCGCGCCGGCGGTGACGTTGGAGGCGCGGGTGGCGTTCTCGTCGGTGAAGCGCTCGTAGTGGCCGAGGTCGAGATCGGTCTCGGCCCCGTCCTCGGTGACGAACACCTCGCCGTGCTGGAACGGGCTCATCGTCCCCGGATCGACGTTGATGTAGGGGTCGAACTTCTGCAGCTGGACCCGGTAGCCGCGGGAGACGAGGAGGCGGCCGATCGAGGCCGCGGTGATGCCCTTGCCGAGGGCTGAGACGACGCCGCCGGTGACGAAGATGAACCGGGTGTCGCCTTTGTTGGACGGACTCATGCTCTGCCGAGCGAGTCTAGCCAGCGCAGGGGCGGAACCGAATCGATGGTTGCGGAAATTGAGCGAATCTCTCCGTAGATCGTCAGCGCCAGGACGACCGCCAGCGCCACCAGGCGGGCGTCCGGGCCGAGCACGGTCAGCAGCCAGACCCCGGCGATCGCGCCGATCAGGTTCGAGCCGGTGTCTCCGAGCATCGCCCGCTCCCCCAGGGTCAGCCAGGCGCCGACCATGACCGGGCCGGCGAAGATCCCCAGCCGTTCGAACGGCTCGAAGGTCCAGGCGCCAAGGCAGAGCCCCACCGCCAGCAGCGCCAGCGCCTTCTCGGCCCGCCCGGGGCGCAGGTCGAGCAGGTTGCCCAGGTTCGTGGCGAGGATCAGGAGGGCGATGTCGGCGAGGTAACGCCAGGATTCGAGCCCGCGCCCGGAGACGACGTAGGCGGCGAGCGCCAGCGCCCCGATTGCCTTGATCGCCCCCGTGGACAGGGACCCGCCCCGCAGCGCCGTCCAGTGCCCGCGCCACCCCCGCGGCGTCGCCACCGCCTCGCCGCGCCCCAGCGCGTCGTCGAGGAAGCCGAGGAAGGCGATCCCGAGCAGGTAGGGCAGCCACTGCCGCAGCCCCGGCTCGAGCAGGTCGAGGTCGGCGCGGTCGTTGAGGAAGGCAAGCGGCGCCAGGGTCACCAGCGCCGCCGTCGCCAGCACCGCCCCCAGCGGGAACGCCAGCAGCGCCCCGCGGTAGTTCTCCCGCACCAGGCCGGCATCGCGGAGCCCCCGCGCCCCGGCCGGGACCAGGAACAGCGAGATCGCGATCGCCAGCGGGAACCCGACCCAGTACATCGCCGGCTACCTGGCTTCCGGCAGCAGCTCGGGAAGCAGGCGGTCGGCGCTCCCCTTGACCCCGAAGCTGCCCTCGGTGCCGAGCATCCCGAAGACCAGCGCCAGCTGCCCCGCAGTGAGGTCGACGTCGTCGACACTGGACAGGTCGTTGGACTGGAAGAACGAGACCGAGGACGGTTCGGTCGTCGTCGCCTCGATCCCGACGGCGGGGACCCTGGTCGCGGTCATCCCGCCCATCAGCGCCGATTCGAACTGGCTCGCCCGCGAGCGCTGCACCGGCCCCATGTCTTCGGGCTGGTCGCGGACGACGATCACCCCGTCGAGGCCGCCGAAGCTGCCGCTCGCGCGCGAGAAGAGCTGGCCGCGCACCACTTCGGGCAGGGTGCCGCCGATCACCAGCTGCCGGCCCAGCCCGGTCCCCAATTCGGTGAGGGCATCGGAGTTGGTGCGCAGGTCGCTGAAGCGCGTCTTGGCGAGGTCACCCGCCAAGCCGTTGACGTCGACCGGCTCGCGCACCACGCCGACGCCGACCAACTTCGCTCCGGTCGGTCCCAGCGCGTCCTCGACGTGACCGGTGATGTCGCTCGGCAAGCCGCCGAGGGC
>DASTGL010000056.1:0-3278 GCA_035719145.1 Solirubrobacterales bacterium | reverse complement strand
TCGCGCGCGAGGACGACGACGAAACGTTTCTCAACCACGCGCTGATCCAAGGCCGGCGGCGCTACCGGAGGTAGGGGCGGAAGGACTGGCGGCGAGCGACCGTGAGCTCCCGTGGCGGCAGGCTCGAGTGTCGCCGCCTCGAGGTGGATCTTGACGAGCGACTGCGCGGGGCACGAAGTAGATCAGCGCGAGGTTCTCCTTCAGGCTGCCGTCCGAGCGGGGAGCAGCAACCGTCCGGCGCGCCAGGCAAAGGCGAAGAGCAGGACGGCTGCTCCCGAGAAGACTCCGAGGGCGCCGACGGAGACAGAGGCAGCAAGCGCCTCCGATCCTCCGACACCCGCGGCTGCGAGCGCGGCGGTTCCGGCGGCTGCCTGGGTGGCTGCGCCCGCAGGCCCGACCGGCAGCGCCGCGGCCGCGGCACCGGCGCAGAGAAACAGAAGCGCGAGTGAGAACGAGTAACCCAGTCCCAGCGTGCCGAGCAGGATGAAGCACGCCGCCCCGCGGACGAGCCAGCAGCCGAAGACGAACGCCCATGCCTGCGTTGCGCGGTGCGGCGAGGTCGTGCGAGGGCTCAACCAGCGGCCGAGCCGGAACCGCAGGGCGCGTTCGCTTCCGGCGAGGCGCGGCAGGGCCACGATCAGCGCGGCCGCTGCGATCCCGGCTCCGGCTACGACCACGAGTCCGGCTCGCGCACCGATCCCGCCTCCTGAGAAGGCCGCGGCGACGGCGGCGAGCGGGGCCAGCGCGGCGCTGTCGATCAGGCCGAGCATCACAAGCGAGAGGCTGATTGCCCGCAGGCCGGCAGGACAGCCTGGGTAGCGGCGCACGACCGCGATCCGCATCGCATCGTCGAAGCGGCCGGGCAGGACGACACCGATCAGCGCCGCGCCGCCGTTACCGGCGACGAGTGCAAGCGGAGAGGGCCGCTCACGGTTCGTAAACAACCGTCCCCACCCGAGTGCCTTCAGCGCCTGGGCGAGGAGAAGCAGCAGCCCGGCTGCCACTAGCAAGCCCGGCTGGCCGCGCGAGAGCGGCCACGAAGTGGTCGCAAAATGACGCACAGCCAGCAAGACGAGGAGGAGCATCAGGGCGGCCGACCCCAGCCCCACTCCCCAGCGCGTCCTCCGCGAGTGGCGAAGCTGCCAGAGCGAACGCATCAGCAGCCGATAGCGGCCCTCGAGCACGACCGGTGCAGCCGAGACCGCGATCGTCGCCAGCGGATCTCTTTCCGGCTGGGTATCCAGCGTTGGGGTTTGCCTCATCTGCCGCCTTCGAGGAGCCAGCGGCAGCATGCCATCCCACCCCGGCGCGGCCGTCGACGCTCCCAGATCAGTAACCGAGGAGCCATGCGAGGAAGACGAGCTGGTCGAGCCTTCCCGGCATGACCTGGGTAGCAGACCCGTGCTCGAGTCCGCGGCGGCTCGTGGCGGGGGAGGACGACTCGTGTTGGTGAACGGCCGCGCTAGGTTAGGCGACGTGGGGCAGAGCCGGCAATCGCCTTTGAACTTGAATTCGTTGCTGGCGGCCGTCGAGGCAGCGCCGCCCGTCGCGGCGGTCGACGTGCTCGCCGCCGAACTGGCGGAGGCGATCGGTGCCCGCGAGGTCAGCTTCTTGATCGCCGACTTCAGTGGACGGTCGCTGATCCGGCTAGGCCACTCGGGCGGAGAAGGGGCACTTCGCCTTCAGGGCCAGGAGACTGCCGAGCGCGTGCCATTGGCCGGAACGCCGCACGGCCGGGCGCTGGCCGCCCAGGCCGTCGAGGTGATCGCGGAGGATCGCGGCGCTCGGTTGTTCGCGCCGGTGACCAGCCGCGGTGAGGCGGTCGGCGTCCTGGAGCTGGGCCTGGAGGACTTCCCGGTTGAGCAGACGGTGGCAGATGTCGCTCTCGCCGCGCACTTCCTGGCGTACGTGGTGATTGCGAACCGCCGGTACACCGATCTATTCGAGTGGGGCCAGCGCTCGGTGCCGCTGTCGTTGGCGGCGGAGATCCAGCATCGGCTGTTGCCTGGATCCTTCACCTGCGAGGCCGGGCAGTTCACGCTCGCTGCCTGGTTGCAACCGGCGGGCGAGATCGGCGGTGACACCTTCGACTTTTCGCTAGACCGGGATGCCCTGCACCTGTCGATGACAGACGCGATGGGGCACACGATGGATGCCGCGTTGTTGGCCACCGTGCTGGTCGGAGGCCTCCGCAACGCCCGCCGCCGGGGCGTCGAGCTGGCCGAGCAGGCGCGGCTGGCAAGCGACGCGCTCGCCGAGCAGGCGGGAGAGAGCCAGTTCGTAACCGGCCTTGTCGTCCGGATCGACCTACCCACAGCCACGGCCGGGATCGTCAACGCTGGTCATCCCCCGCCGCTACGACTTCGTGCCGGGCGCGTCGATCAAGTTCCTCTGGAGGCGGACCCCCCATTCGGGCTGCGGCCGGAAGGGGGCTACCGCGTGCAGTCGCTGTCACTGGCAGTGGGCGACCGGCTGATACTCGTCACCGACGGCATGCTGGAGCGCGAAGCCGTGGGCGTGAACATCGCCGCCATCCTGGCCGAGGGCGCCGACATGCATCCCCGCGAAGCCGTGCAGCACCTCACGCATGCTGTCCTCCAGGCAAGTGGCGGTCGGCTACGCGACGACGCCACGGCGCTGTGCCTCGACTGGCATGGCGGCCCTCCCCGTGACCGCGACGCCACCTCGGGAGCAAACCGCGAAGGGCGGGCCGATCCCGGCACCGCAGCCGCGCGTTCGTCCCCGGCCGGCGTTTGAGACGGCCGCGGGCGCTGATTCGAAGGGGCTCCGTCCGGCGGCCGCGGCGGAGCCTTAGCGGCGGGCGAGCCGGCGGCCGCTCTCGGTGTCGGGCGGGGTGTAGTTGAGCTCGTAGTGGTGGTAGAGGGCTGACTCGTCGGCGCGCGAGAGCTCGTCGCCGCGCAGCTCGATGTTGGGCGCACCCTTGACCTGCTCCCTCGTCACTGCCATTTGCAGGGCATCCGGGCCAAACGTGAGCCCGGCCAGCGGGACGAAGGTCAGGTGGCGGCCGATCAGGCCCTCCTTGACGGTGCCGAACATCGGCTCGTCGGTCTCGACGTCGACGTATACGTCCTGGAGCTTGCCGATCTTCTGCCCGTCGCGGTCGACCAGCGTCTTGCCGTGCCACTCGGCGATGTTCTGCTGATGGGCCATCTTCTTTCCTCCTCGCGGCGGACGCTGCCCGTTGATACGCAGCCAGCTTAGCTCCGTGGCAGCTCGATCGAGCCGCTTGCGTCGGTTCTGCGTAGTAGCGCGCAGCG
>DASTGL010000055.1:0-14669 GCA_035719145.1 Solirubrobacterales bacterium | reverse complement strand
CGAGCAACCGCTACGGGACCGTCACCGCAGCCTCGAACCCGGTGCGGGTGGTCCCATTGCCGCGGATGGAGCGGGTGCCGATCCCAGCGTTCCCGGACCTGCGCCTGCAGGTGCGGGTGCCGGCGGCGATCCCGAGCCCGCCGGCGCCGCCGCCGTTCGCGCCGCGGCTTGCGCCTGCTTCGACATTTCCGCCTCCGCTCCCGCCTGCGCTTGCGACGCCACCGCGGAGCGCCGCCCTCGGGCTGCCGCTGGCCTCCTTTGCCCAACTGTTCGCCAGACTGAGAAGGGGTTGAAAGATGTCTGAGTTGATGCTTTGGCTCTCCGGAGCCGACCCGGACGTGCTCCGCCACTGCGAGCGCGAGCGGGGAAAGCTGATGGCGATGGGTGGGACCGTCGCGACCACCAGCGTGCTGGCGACGATCGCCGCCACCTTCACGGTCCACCAGTTCCTGCACGCGCCGCTCCTGATCGCGCTGATCCTCGGGATCGGCTGGGGGCTGGCGATCATGAACCTCGATCGCTGGCTGCTGATGTCGATCAGGCGCCAGGACACTCCCGGAAAGACGATCCTGATGGCGATTCCGAGAATCGTCCTGGCGCTGCTGATCGGCGCCGTCATCGCCGAGCCGCTCGTGCTGCGGGTGTTCGAACCCGAGGTGACCGCGCAGGCGATCCGCGACAAGCAGCAGGCGCGGGCAGAAGGACGCCAGGCGATCAAGCAGCAGTACGCCTCGATCGCGACCCTGCAGGGGAATCGAGACCAGCTGCAGGCGGAGGTGACCGGCGTCAACGACGGCGCCGCCGTCGTCGAATCCCCGGCCTACCGCGAAGCGGAGGCCAATCTGCGGCGGCTGGAATCCAAGGCCGCCAAGGCGAGGCACGCGGCGGCCTGCGAGCGCGACGGCCGTTGCGGCAGCGAGAAGCAGGGAGCCGGTCCGGCCTACGCGGAAAAAAACGCGATCGCCGAACGTCTCGAAGGCGAGGCCGCCACCGTCAAATCCCAGGTGGAAAGCCTCGAGGCGCGCCTGCTCGCTCAAGAAGGAAGACAGGCGCAACACGTCCACCGGCTCGGCCGCAACGAACTCGACCGGGTGCGCTCGCAACTGCGCGAACTGCGCAAGCAGCGGGCCGAAGACGTGAAGAAGCTGCGGGAAGCATTCGCCGCGCCGATCGGTCTGCTCGACCGGGTGGAGGCGCTCGGCCATCTCAGCGAAGACCATCCCTCGATGCTGCTGATCCGTCTTCTGCTCTTCTTCTTCATCCTCGCTGTCGACACGATGCCGGCGCTGGCCAAGGTCTTGATGTCCCTCGGCAAGCCAAGCCTTTACGAGCAGGTGCAGCTGGCCCTCGAGGCGAGCGACATCGACGCGATCGAAAAGCAGGCGGGGGCCTACGCGAAAGCAAACGAGGTCCAGGCGCAGATCCTCGTCGACGAAGCAACGGCGAGACAGGTCGCAGTCAAGGAAGTGCAGGATGAACTCGTCAGCCAGGCGGTCGACGGGATGAGGGAGGCGGGCGAGCGATTCGTCGCCGGCTGGCGCGAGGCCGTCGTCGACTCGGTCGACGATCTCGTCGACCAGGAGTTGCGGCGAACCGGCTTGCGGCCGTCCGAATCCCGGACCGGTTCCGCGAACGGCGGGTCCAACGGGTCGGCGCCCGGTTCCCAGCCGTAGACTCCTCCGCGATGCAGATCGGACCCGAGGCTTCTGCGGTTGTCGGCAATACGCCGATGGTGCAGCTCGAGCGGATGGGGGAGGGGCTGGCTGGGCAGGTCTGCGTGAAGCTGGAGTACTTCAATCCTGGGGGGTCGGTTAAGGACCGGATCGGGGTGGCGATGATCGACGCTGCCGAAGAGGAGGGGTTGATCAGGCCGGGGCGGTCGGTGGTGGTGGAGCCGACTAGCGGGAACACGGGCATCGCTTTGGCGATGGTCTGCGCGGCCCGCGGCTATGAGTTGATCCTGACCTTGCCGGAGGGGATGAGCCGGGAGCGGGGCAAGTTGTTGCGCGCCTACGGGGCCGAGGTGCGGGAGACGCCTTCGCTCGGCGGGATGAACGAGGCGGTCGCTCTGGCGGAGGAGATTCGCGAACAGCGCAAGGGGTTCATGCCGATGCAGTTCTCCAATCCCGCCAACGCGGAGGTGCACCGGCGCACCACGGCCGAGGAGATCTGGCGCGACACCGACGGGGAGATCGGCGCCTTCGTCGCCGGAGTCGGCACCGGTGGCACGATCACCGGGGTCGGCGGGATGCTGAAGGAGCGGGCGCCGGAGGCGCTGGTGGTGGCGGTCGAGCCCGCCGCCTCACCGGTCCTCTCCGGCGGCAAACCGGGCCCGCACAAGATCCAGGGGATCGGCGCCGGCTTCGTCCCCGAGGTCCTCGACCGCAGCGTCATCGACGAGGTGCTCGCGGTCGGCGACGAGGACGCGCTGGAGACGGCGCGGCGGGTCGCGAAGGAGGAGGGCGTCCTTGCCGGCATCTCCGCCGGCGCCAACATCTGGGCGGCACTGGAGGTCGCGGGGCGCCCGGAGATGGCGGGCAAGCGCGTGGTGACGATCGTCTGCGATTCGGGGGAGCGCTATATGTCCCTACCCTTCTTCTCACCATGAACCGCTGGAAACGGCTGCTAAAGGAGATTCGCGCGGACGTCAAGGCGGCGCGCGAGCGCGACCCCGCCGCGCAGGGGGTCTCGAGCTTCGAGATCCTCACCAGCTGGGCCGGTGTGCAGGCGCTGCTCGCCCACCGTGCCGCCCACGCGCTGATGGAAGCGGGCGTGCCGCTGGTGCCGCGGGCGATCGCCTACCTGACCCGGGCGATCACCGGGATCGAGATCCACCCGGCCGCGCGGATCGGCAAGGAGTTCTTCATCGACCACGGTTCGGGAGTCGTAATCGGCGAGACCGCGGCGATCGGCAGCTGCGTGACGCTCTACCAGGGCGTCACCCTCGGCGGCACCGGCTTCCAGCGCGGCAAGCGCCACCCGACCCTCGGCAACAACGTCACCGTCGGCTCCGGCGCCAAGCTGCTGGGGCCGATCGCGGTAGGCGACGGGGCGAAGATCGGCGCCAACACCGTCGTCGTCGAGGACGTGCCGCCGGGCGCGACTGTGGTCGGCAACCCCGGCCACCCGGTGAAACTCGAAGGCAGACGGGTCGAAGGTCCGGATGCCGACTGGATCCACCTCCCGGACCCGATCGCCGACGCGATCAAGGCGCTCTCGGAGCGGATCGCCGAGGTCGAGCAGCGGCTCGCGCGCCTCGACGGTGGCAACGGCCCCTCGGCCGAGGTGGCGAAGATCGAGCCCCGCACCGGCCGCTCCTCGGCTGGGGGCTGAGCCCGCCGCGCCCCTGGCTATGCTCGGCGGGTGAGTCTGCAGGAGCAGTTCGACCCCTCCGCCGAGCCGAACGAGCAGCCGCCGGCGGCGCCGACCGAGCCCGGCGCCGACCGCATCGAACGGCTGCTCTCCGGCCTCAACGGGCCGCAGCGCGAGGCGACCGAACACAGCGGCGGGCCGCTGCTGGTCCTGGCCGGCGCCGGTTCCGGCAAGACCCGGGTCCTCACCCACCGGATTGCCTACCTGCTGGCCACCGGCGAAGCGCGGCCGGGGGAGATCCTCGCGATCACCTTCACCAACAAGGCCGCGGCGGAGATGCGCGAGCGGGTCGGCCAACTGGTCGGCCGCTCGGTGCGGGCGATGTGGGTGACGACCTTCCACTCGGCCTGCGCCCGGATGCTGCGGGTCGACGCCGAGCGGCTCGGCTACTCGAAGGGCTTCACGATCTACGACCAGGCCGACTCCCTGCGGATGCTGAAACGCTGCCTCTCCGAGCTCGGGGTCGACCCGAAACGGTTCCCGCCGCGGGCGGTCCACGCGAAGATCTCCGGCGCCAAGAACCAGCTGATCGACGCCTCCGCCTACGCCGAAATGCAGGGCAGCGTCTTCGAGGAGGTCGTCGCCGAAGCCTTCCCGCTTTACGAGAAGCGGATGCTCGAAGCCAACGCGATGGACTTCGACGACCTGCTCGTCCGCACGGTCAACGCGATGGAGCTGTTCGAGGAGGTGCGCGAGCGCTGGCGCCGCACCTTCCGCCACGTCCTCGTCGACGAGTACCAGGACACCAACCACGCCCAGTACCGGATGCTGCAGCTGCTCGCCTCCGACCACGGCAACCTGATGGTGGTCGGCGACGAGGACCAGTCGATCTACGGCTTCCGCCACGCCGACATCCGCAACATCCTCGACTTCGAGCGCGACTTCCCGCAGGCCGACATGGTCAAGCTCGAGCAGAACTACCGCTCGACCGAAGTCGTGCTGAACGCCGCCAACGCGGTCGTCGAACGCAACCGCGAGCGGCGGCCGAAGGAGCTCTGGACCGAAGAGAAGGGCGGCGAGCTGGTCCAGCTCTCCGAGCTGACCGACGAGCACGAGGAGGCGCGCTGGGTCGCGGCCGAGATCGAGCGGCTGGGGGAGGAGCACGGGCTCGCCCGCTCCGACGTCGCCGTCTTCTACCGGACCAACGCGATGAGCCGGGTCCTGGAGGACACGCTCAACCGCTTCGACGTCCCCTACCAGGTGATCGGCGGCACCAAGTTCTACGAGCGGGCCGAGATCAAGGACGCGGTCGCCTACCTCAGCCTGCTGGTCAACCCGGCCGACCTCGTCTCCTTCACCCGCATCGTCAACTCGCCGCGGCGCGGCATCGGCAACACCACCCAGGGCCGTCTCGCCTCGCACGCGAACACGACCGGGCTGCCGATCTGGGAGGTGATCGAGCGGGTCGAGGAGGTGCCGGGGCTGAGCGGAGCCGCGATCAAGAGCGTCGGCCGCTTCTACGAGATCATGGCGACGCTGCGCGAACGCGCCGACGAGGAGGGCCCGGTGGCGACGCTGCTGGAGACGGTGCTGAACGAGAGCGGCTACCTGGAAGCGCTGGCGGCCGAGCGGACGGTCGAGGCCGAAGGCCGCGGCGAGAACCTGGAAGCGCTGATCGCCGGTGCCGCCGAGTTCGACATCGAGCGCGAACGCGAGGGCGACAGCGAGGTGCCGCCCCTGGAGGAGTACCTGCAGCAGATCTCCCTCTACACCGAGCAGGACGCGCTGAAGGAGGAGCGGGAGCTGGTGACGCTGATGACCCTGCACAACGCTAAGGGGCTCGAGTACGACACGGTCTTCATCGTCGGCTGCGAGGACGGCGCCTTCCCGCACATGCGGGCGCTGGAAGAGGGGGGCGAAGAGGAGGAGCGGCGGCTCTGTTACGTCGGCATCACCCGCGCCCGCCGCCGCCTCTACATGACCTGGGCCCGCGAGCGCAGCCTCTTTGGCCGCTCCGAGCGCAACCTGCCCTCGCGCTTCGTCGACGAGATCCCGGTCGAACTGACCGAGCGCCACTCGACCGCGGGGCGGAGCCTCAGCAGCAGCTGGGGGACGCCGACCACCGACGCGGTGGAACCGGTGCAGCCGCTCGACCCGGGGCCGGCGCTGGAGCTGCAGACCGGCGACGACGTCGTCCACGCCAGCTTCGGCGACGGCGTGGTGACCGGGGTCGAGCCGGGCGGCGTGATCATCGTCCGCTTCTCCGGCGACGGCGCCGAGCGCAAGCTGATGGCCGACTACGCCCCGATCCGCAGGCGGTAGCGGTGGCGGCACGGGTGATCGACGGCAAAGCGGTTGCCGCCACGGTGCGCGAGCGGGTCAAGGTCGACGTCGCCGCCTACAAGGAGGAGACGGGCCGGACGCCGGGTCTGGCGACGGTACTGGTCGGCGACGATCCCGCTTCCGAGATCTACGTCGCCAACAAGCGCCGCACCACCGAGGAGGTGGGGATGCGCTCCATCCACCACGGGCCCGAGGCCTCGATCCGCGAGGACGAGCTGCTCGATCTGGTGCGCGAGCTGGGCGAGGACGACGAGGTCGACGGGATCCTCGTGCAGCTGCCGCTGCCGGCTCACATCGACTCCGACGCGATCGTCCAGGCCCTCGACCCGAAGAAGGACGTCGACGGCCTGACGCCGGTCAACGCCGGGCTCCTAGCCCACGGAACGCCGGGGCTGGTCCCCTGCACGCCCGCCGGGGTGATGGAGCTGCTCGCCCACGAGGGCGTCGAGCTGGAGGGTGCCGAGGCGGTCGTGGTCGGACGCTCGAAGCTGGTCGGGGTCCCGGTCGCGCGGCTGCTGCTGGCGGCGAACGCGACGGTGACGATCTGCCACTCGCGCACCCGCGATCTCGACGCCACCTGCGCCCGTGCCGACGTGCTGGTCGCCGCGGTCGGGGTGCCGCGCCTGCTCGGGGCCGAGGCGGTCAAGCCCGGCGCCGTGGTCATCGACGTCGGCATGAACCGGCTCGAGGACGGCCTCGCCGGCGACGTCGACTACGAGGCGGCGGCCGAGGTCGCGGCGGCGATCACGCCGGTCCCCGGCGGCGTCGGCCCGATGACGATCGCGATGCTGCTTTCCAACACTTTGCAAGCGGCAAGACTGCGGACTAACTAGGAGGAGGAAGCGATGGACGTCGACAGGCTCAGCATGGGGGAGAAGATCGCCGGGGTCTCGGCGATCGTCCTCCTGATCTCGATGTGGTTTGCCTGGTTCGGGTTCGACAACCCCGGCGCCGCGCTCGGCATCGGGGGCGTCAGCATCACCTTCAACGCCTGGGAGTCCTTCGACTTCATCGACCTGATCCTCTTCTTGACGGTGATCGTCACCGTCGGCTCGGTCGTCGCCAAGGCCTCCGACGCGCTGATCGACTTCCCCTTCAACCCGGTGGTGACGATCCTCGGCGGCCTCTGCGTGCTCCTCGTCCTCTACCGGATCATCGACCCGCCGGGCGGCGCCGACCGCGAATGGGGCGTCTTCCTCGGCCTCATCCTTTCCGCCCTCGTCGCCTACGGCGGCTACCGGGCGATGGAAGAAGAGGGCTCCTCGTTCGCCGAGATCGGCGACCGACTAAGCACGAAGTAGCGCCGGCGCGGGCGCGTCGGCGAGCGCTCGCGAGACCTGCTTGGCGAAGGCGATGATCGTCATCATCGGGTTGACGCCGACTGAGGTCGGGAAGAGGGAGGCGTCGGCGACGTAGAGGCTCTCGATGCCGCGGACGGCGCCGTCGGGGCCGCAGACCCCCCGGCGCGGGTCGGCGCTGATCCGCGTCGTCCCCATCGGGTGGAAGGCCTCCAGCCGCAGCTCCGAGGGCTTCAGCCGCGCCGCCTCGAAGGCCGCCAGGTCGCCCCGCTTCAGCACTCCGAAGCGGGCGATGTTCGGGTAGACCTCGGCGGCGCCGGCGGCGAAGTGGACTTCGGCGGCGCGGGCGATCCCGAAGTGGACGCGGTCGGCGTCCTCGCGGGTCAGCTCGTAGGAGGCGCGGATGGCGCCGTCGTTGCCGAGGCCGACGCGCCCCTCGGAGCGGTCGGAGAGGTGGACCCCGATCGAGCCGACATGGCCGAACTCCAGCAGCGAGCGCTGGTGTTCGGCGCCGGTCCCCGCGAGCCAGGCGCCGCCGAAGGCGAGGGGCGTGAAGGTCGCCTCGAGCAGCACCCCCTGCGGCTCCCACTCGTCGACGTAGAAGCTCTGCATCACGCCTTCCCAGCCGCGCACCTCCTCCTCGTAGCGCGCGCCGACCCAGCAGGCGGGGTGGATGTGGAGGTTGCGGCCGACCTGCCCGCCGCCGAGGCCGGAGCGCAGCAGCAGCTCCGGCGTCCCGAAGGCGCCGCCGGCGGCGATCACGGCGCGGCGGGCGCGGACCTCGTAGCCGCGGCTGCGGCCGCTCGGGTCGCGGGTGCTGCAAGCGAGGCCGACCGCGCGGCCGTCCTCGACCAGGACCCGCTGCGCTTCGACCCGCGAGCGGACCCGCGCCCCCGCCGCGACCGCGCGCGGCAGGTAGGAGACGTGCATGCCGCGCTTGGCGTCGATCGCGCAGCCGTAGGGGCAGGCGCTGCACTGCACGCAGTTGCCGGCGTTGCGGTGGATCGGCGCGGCGCTGGCGCCGAGCGCCGCCGCACCCTCCATCGCCAGCTGGCCGTTACGGCCCATCCGGTTCGGGTCGAGCTGCGTTACGCGGAGGAAGTCCTCAGCCTCCGCGTAGTCCTCGTCGAGCTCGCGGGCCCAGGCGACGCCGTGCTCGGCGCGCCAGCTCTCCAGCACCTCGTCGGGGGCGCGGAAGCAGGTGCCCGAGTTGATCACGGTGGTGCCGCCGATCGCCTTCGCGACCGGGATCGGGATCGGCGGTCGCCCATCGGCCATCGTCAGCCCGGCGTCGCGGTAGAGCTCGGTGATCGCCTCCAGCCGGTCCGCCGGGTAGTTCTCGCGGTTGTAGTGGCCGCCGGCCTCGAGCACGAGGACGTCGAGCCCGGCTTCGGCGAGGGTCGCCGCCGCGACCGCGCCGCCGGCGCCCGAGCCGACGATCGCGACGTCGCATTCCTCGCCGGCGCCGCGCGGCTCGAGGTCGCCGAGGCTCCCGGCCGGCTCCGGCAGCGAGCCGTCGGCGAGCGCGCAGTTGGTCACGGTGCCGATCCGCGCCTCCACCGCCGGCGCCACCGCGTAGCCGAGCGAGGAGAAGATCTTCGCCATCAGCAGTAGGTCGTGGTGAAGCGGGAAGCGCGAGCGCTCCAGGCGCCGCAGGAAGTCGGCCGCCGCGTCGGGCTCGAGGCGGCTGAAGCGCCAAGGGAACGGCAGCCACTCGAAGGCGCGCAGCCCGAGGCGCAGCCGCAGCAGCACCGGCGGCGAGACCGAGCGCAGGAACTTCGCCACCGGCCCGGAGACGTCGACGTCGCGCTCCGCCGCCGGCAGGCCGTCGATGCCCGGCGCCATCGCCGCGCAGATCGCGCTCAAGGTGCGCTGCTCAGCGGCCGAGAGCCCTGGCGGGCGCCTTCAATCGGGCGCCGCGGGGCGGCCGACCCGGCCCGCCAGCGACCAGAGCCAGAGCGAGAGCAGGGCGAGGAAGCCGTCGACGAGGAAGTTCAGCAGGTAGATGAAGACGTGTTCGTCGACGAGGAAGAAGGCGAGAGAGCCGAGCGAGGAGGCGGTCTTGCCGGCGGCGAGGACAAGCAGCAGCGGCCGGTAGCGGACGACGTCGGCCTGGGCGACCAGGCAGATGCCGGTGATCACGACCATGTAGGCAAAGGCGAGCGCCAGCCAGAGGTCCTCCTGCGTGTGTGGGGCGCGGTTGTCGTTGCCGAACCATTCGCCGACGTCGGAGATGACATTGAGGACGCCGCTGGGGACAGCGATGAAGAGGATGCCCACCACCGCGAACGTCACCGCAAGCAGGCGCAGGTTGAGAACGACGAATCTCTCGGCGCGGGGTCCCTGCATCGCTCGGCACTCTAACTGGCTGCCCAGCCAGTCGCCATCACCACACCCCGAACTGCATCAACTTGATTATCCACTGGGTGGTCAAGTTGATGCAGTTCATAGAATCCCGCCGGTGATCGAGCGCGATCAGGTCTTGCACGTCGCCAAACTCGCCCGGCTGCGGCTCTCCGAGGAGGAAGTCGAGCGGATGGTCGGCGAGCTCTCCGGGATCCTCGAGCATGTCGACCGGATCGGCAATCTCGATCTGGAGGGGGTTGAGCCGACTTCGCATGTGGTCGGGCTGGAGAACGTGCTGCGGGCTGACGAGCCATGGCAGAGCCTGCCGCGCGACGTTGCGCTTGCCCCGGCGCCGGAACCTTCTGAAGGCGCCTTCCGCGTCCCTTCGCCGCAGGCGGAGTAAGCACGTACATGGCCGACATCCGCGACCTCTCGGTCCTCGAGGCCCACGACGCGAAAATGGCCGGCGATCTCTCGCCGCAGGAGCACGCCGAGGCCTGGTTCGCGGCAGCCGCTGGCGACGAGCTGAACGCCTACCTCTGGGGCAACGACCGCGGCGCCGAGGTAGCCGCGATCGAGCCCGAGCAGGACTGGAACGCGCCGATCGCGGTCAAGGACATCTTCTGCACCGAGGGGGTGCCGACCACGGCCGCCTCGCGGATCCTCGAGGGCTACCGCCCGCCCTACACCGCGACCGCGGTCGGGAAGCTGCTGGAGGCTGGCCTGCCGATCCTCGGCAAGACCAACATGGACGAGTTCGCGATGGGCTCCTCGAACGAGAACTCGGCCTACGGGCCGGTGCTGAACCCGTGGGACCGCGAGCGCGTCCCGGGCGGCTCCTCCGGCGGCTCGGCGGCGGCGGTAGCCGGCGGCCTGGCGCCCTGGGCGATCGGCACCGACACCGGCGGCTCGATCCGCCAGCCGGCGGCCTTCTGCGGGATCGTCGGGCTCAAGCCCACCTATGGCGCGATCTCCCGCTACGGGATGATCGCCTTCGCCTCCTCGCTCGACCAGTGCGGCCCGCTTACCCGCACCGTCAGCGACGCCGCCCTGCTGCTGGCGATGTTGGAGGGGCGCGACCCGCTCGACTCGACCTCGGTCGGGATCGACGGCGGGGTCAGCCTGCCCGACCGCGAGGACCTGAACGGCCTGCGTTTCGGCGTCCCCGCCGAGCTGGCCCGCGACTCGGTCGACGCCGGCGTGCGCGAGGTCTTCGAGCGGACCCTGGAGAAGATCGAGTCGCTGGGCGGCGAGGTCGCCGAGGTCTCGCTGCCTAATGCCGAGCACGGCATCTCCGCCTACTACGTGATCGCCCCGGCCGAGGCCTCCTCCAACCTCGCCCGCTACGACGGAGTCCGCTACGGGATGCGGGCCGGCGGCGACGGCGACCTGATCGAGATGTACGAGACGACCCGCTCCGAGGGCTTCGGCGCTGAGGTGAAGCGGCGGATCATGCTCGGCACCTACGCGCTCTCCTCCGGCTATTACGAGGCCTACTACGGGCAGGCGCAGAAGGTGCGGACGCGGATCGCCGAGGACTTCAACGGCGCCTTCGCCGACGTCGACTTCGTCGTCACCCCGACCGCGCCCTCGGTCGCCTTCAAGCTGGGGGAGAAGACCGACGACCCGCTCTCGATGTACCTGAACGATTTCTTCACCGTGCCGATGAGCCTCGCCGGCATCCCGGCGATCTCGATCCCGGCCGGCCTCGCCGAACCCGAAGGCGGCGGGCCGCAACTGCCGGTCGGCTTCCAGATCGCCGCCCCGGCCTTCGCCGAGCAGCGCCTGCTCGACGCAGCCTTCGCGCTGGAGCAAGGGATCGGCTTCGACGCTGAGCACCGCTCGCGTCTGCCCTGGCTGCAGGGGGTCGCCGATGGCTGAGCTCGAGGCGGTGATCGGGCTGGAGATCCACGTCCAGCTGGCGACCAAGACGAAGATGTTCTGCGGCTGCGAACTCTCCTTCGGCGACGAGCCGAACGTCCACACCTGCCCGATCTGCCTCGCCCATCCGGGCGTGCTGCCGGTCCCCAACGAGCAGGCGATCCGCTACGCGCTGCAGATCGGTCTCGCCCTCGGCTGCGAGATCGCGCCGCGCTCGATCTTCCACCGCAAGAACTACTTCTATCCCGACAGCCCCAAGGCCTACCAGATCAGCCAGTACGACATCCCGATCTGCGGCCCCGGCCGGCTCGGCGACGTCCGCATCCACCGCGCCCACCTCGAGGAGGACGCGGCGAAGACGATCCACGTCGGCTCCTCCGGCCGCATCCACGGCTCCGACGCCTCGCTGGTCGACTTCAATCGCGGCGGCACGCCGCTGGTCGAGATCGTCACCGAGCCCGACCTGCGCGACGCCGCCGAAGCGGCCGAGTGGGCGCGCCTCCTGCGCGAGACCGTCCGCCAGCTCGGCGTCTCCGACGTCAACATGGAGGAGGGGAGCCTGCGGGTCGACGCCAACGTCTCCGTCCGCCCGGCCGGCAGCAGCGAGCTCGGCACCAAGACCGAGCTGAAGAACATGAACAGCTTCCGCTTCCTCCAGCGCGGGATCGAGGCCGAGCTGGCCCGCCAGCGCGAGCTGGTCGAGAGCGGGGGGCAGGTCGAGCAGGAGACCCTCCATTTCGACCCCGCCAGCGGCAGCCTCACCTCGCTGCGCTCGAAGGAGGAAGCCCACGACTACCGCTACTTCCCCGAGCCCGACCTGGTGCCGCTGGCGCCGACCGAGGAGATGCTGCGCGAAGCCCGTGAGGCGCTGCCCGAGCTGCCCGCAGCCCGGATCGAGCGCTACGAAAGCGAGCTGGGCCTGGCGCACGACGTAGCTCTGACCCTCGCCACCGACCCCCGCACCGCCGGCTACTTCGAGAACACCGTCGAGGCGGCCGATGGGATAGAGCCGCGAGTCCTCGCCAACTGGGTAACCGGCGAGCTGGCCGCGGCGCTCCGCCAAGCCGAGGTGGAGGGCGGAGCCGCCGACTCCCGCGTCTCCCCGCCGGCCCTGGCGGCCCTGGTCCAGCTGGTCCAAGAAAAGAAGATCTCCCACGGCAGCGCCAAGACCGTCCTCGCAAAGATGGTCACCGAAGGCGGCGACCCCGCCGAGATAGTCGAGCGCGAGGGCCTAGCCCAGATGTCCGACTCAGGCGAGCTTGAGGCCATCGTCGAGAAAGCAATGGCCGACAACCCCGACGCCGTAGAGAAGATTCGCGAAGGCAACGGCAAGGCCATCGGCGCCATAGTCGGCGCCGTGATGCGAGAGACCAAAGGCCGAGCCGACGGCGGCGAGGTCAACCGCCTTATCCGCGAGAAGCTGTAGCCGCTAGAAGATCAGCAGGTAGAAGCCGCTGCTGAAGTCTCGGATCTGTTCCTCGGCGACGTCGTAGGTGGCGATTTCGACTTCCGCCTCATCCGGGCAGAAGAAGAACCTCCTCAGGACCGACGTCTCGGTCAAGCCCGGCCCGTCGTAGGTGTCGACTTCGGCCAGCGCCAGATGCGGCTTGAAGTCGAGGCCGCTGAGGCAGTAGATGCCCTTGTGGGGGTGGGTGACGTTCGCGTCGGTGAGGTTGTGGGAGTCGGTTGGGTCGACCGCCCCTCCGGCTTCTATGTGCGCGTAGGCGGGCGGAACCGTGATCTGTGCCGTCTGGGCCAGTTCGGCCACCCCCGCCGTATCGGCCCGCGCCGCGTGCCTCGCGAAGGATGCGGCGGACACCTCGCCGAGGGTTGCCTCGTTCACCTGGGTGCCGGTGACGGTGTTGTCCCTGAGCTTGTTTCCCGGCTCCGACTTCTTCGCGATGCGGTTCCCGGGGAGGGAGTTCTTCTTCACAAGGTGTCCGTCGATCCTGCCGGTTGCGTAGACGGTGCCGCCGAGGGCGACCACCAAGGCCACGACGGCGACGACCATGGCGGGCGAGGGCAGCGAGAGGCGGGGGCGGTGCATGGCGGGCTCCTTTCGGCGGTTGGGAAGTTTTTAGCGCCGGCTGAAGCCGCGAGCAAGAACATGAAAGTTCCCAGCGGACGTGCAGTTTGCAACTTTGTAACAAGGTGTTACAAGCGTGCTAGGTTGAGGTCATGGCCTGGAATGTGGTGATCGCTGGTGGTGGGTTTGGCGGGGCGGCGGCTGCTCATGAGTTGGAGCGGGTTATGCCGAAGCAGTCGGCTCGGTTGGCGTTGGTCAATGAGACGAACTTTGCGCTCTATACGCCGTTCTTGCCGGAGGCCGCTGCGGGGACGCTTGAGCCGCGGCATGTGGTGACGCCGCTGCGGGAGATGTTGAAGCGGACTTACCTGCGGATCGGGGCGATCGTCGGCCACGATCCTGAGGCTAAGACGGTCACTTTGCGGGCGAAATATGGGGAAACGGAGACGATGCCCTATGACCAGTTGCTGCTGGCGCTCGGCTCGACTTCGCGGGTGCTGCCGGTGCCGGGGCTCGCTCAGCATGCGGTCGGGTTCAAGAGCCTCGCCGACGCGATCTACCTGCGCAACCACGTGGTCGAGACGCTGGAGGAAGCGAACGCGACCGAGGACCCGCGGCGCCGCGAAGAACTGCTCACCTACGTCTTCGTCGGCGGCGGCTACGCGGGCCTGGAGGCCCTGGCCGAGCTGCAGGACTTCGCCGCCGACGCGATGGACAGCTACCCGCGCGCCCGCCTGCACGGGATGCGCTGGGTCCTGGTCGAGGCCTCGGATCGGGTGCTGCCGGAGATCGACCGGGAGCTGGCCGATTACGCGCTGCGGGAGCTGCGCGGGCGCGGCATCGACATCCGCCTGCAGACGACGCTGGAGGAGGTGACCGCCGACTGCGCCCGCCTCTCGACCGGCGAGACGCTGCCGACCCGCACCGTCGTCTGGACCGCCGGCGTCAAGGCGCAGCCGATCCTCGCCGAGCTGAACCTGCCGCTCGACGAGCGCGGCCGCGTCCCCGTCGACTCCTACCTGCGGGTCGAGGGCATGGACTCGGTCTGGGCGATCGGCGACTGCGCCGCCGCTCCCGATCCGCGCGGCGGCACCTGTCCGCCGACCGCCCAGCACGCAGTCCGCCAGGGCCCGGTCGTCGCGCGCAACATCGCCGCCGAGCTGGGCGTAGGCACGCCGAGCCCGTTTGACTACCGCAGCGAAGCGAGCTTCGTCAACCTCGGCCGCTACAAGGCGGTCGGCAGGATCGGCGACCGCACCTTCCGCGGCTTCCCCGCCTGGTGGATGGCCCGGACCTACCACATGAGCCAGATTCCGGGCGCGGCTCGCAAGTTCCGCGCCGTCCTCGACTGGACCGCCGGCCTGCCGTTCCGACGCGACATCGCCGAGGTCGGGACGATCGGCAAACCGAAACCGCTGGTCTGATCCGCGAGTCTGTCGTTGACCCCCTTATAGGGGGTCAAC
>DASTGL010000054.1:0-2648 GCA_035719145.1 Solirubrobacterales bacterium | reverse complement strand
CGGCCCAGCCACTCCGGGTAGGCAAGGTGGGCGGGTCGCTGCCCGGCGATCGCCCTGAACCCGCTCCCGACCGCGCGGCCGATCGCCCGCCACGGGTTGAAGGGGCGGAAGACGTCGCCGAGGATCGCCGAGAAGAAGGCGAAGCCGAGCCAGCAGGTGACGAAGAGGAAGGTGAGGGCGAAGTTGCGGTCGGGCGCTTCGGTGCCGTGGAGGCCGGCGTAGATCGCGAACCCGAGCAGGAAGATGGCGACCGCCCCGCAGACGACCTGCGCCGGGACGCTGGTCAGCGCCGCCGAGAAGCGCTCGCCCAGCGGCCGCCGGCGCTCGTCCTCGAACTGAGGCTTGCGCCAGGCGGCCGAGAGGGCGAAGAAGGAGGCGATGAGGACGATCGAGGCCGCCCACGCGAACAGCCATGCCGGGATCGGCAGGTCTTTGCGCGAGGCGAGCGCGTGCGCGAGCGGCAGGAAGGTCACGGTTCGACCTTGAGGTCGATGATCTGTTCCTTTTGGCCCTCGAGCTCGGCCTCGAACTCGCCTTCGATTTCGGCCGGAAGGTCGTAGGTGACGGTGCCGCCGCCCTTCGGGACCTCCTTGGCGACGTCGTAGCCGTGCAGGTGGACCTCTTCTTCGAACGGGACCTTGACCTTGAAGTGGATCTGGTCGCCCTTGTGGTAGACGAGTTCCTGGATCCCGCCGACCGGTTTCCCTTGCTTATCGACGACGATCGTCGGGACTTTGCCGGCGTCGGTCGTGCTGCTGGAGTCGCTGCCGCCGCTGCTGAGGACGATCAGCCCGACCACCGCGACGACCACCAAGCCGCCGCCGATAACCGCAGTTCTCGTGTTCATCTTTCGCTCCTTTTCGCGCGGAGGCGTCCGCGCGCATCAAGTCGCGGTTCCTTTGTCGTGTCAGAGCCGACAAAGGAACCACGCGATTGGCCTGTGTCTTGACTAGGCCGGGAGCGGTGGCGGGCGCTGCGCGTGCCCGAAGGCGATCAGGAGGCCGCCGGCGGGAGCGAAGCGGCGCGGCGGCTTCGGCAGGGCGAAGCGGGTCGAGGCGCGGACCTCGGGGCCGTCGCCGGCGATGCGCTCGGAGAGGCGGACGATCGCCTCGCAGCCGGGATAGCGGCCGAGCAGCAGAGTCAGCAGCAGCGCCAGTAGGGGCAGCGCCGGTAAAAGGAATGTGACCAGCTGACTCACGTGGGCCAGGATACTGTCCCGCCTCAACTCCCCCTAAATGCGCCCCGAACGCGACAACATCGCCGCTCCCGACTTGCCCGCCACCCTCGCCTGGATCGGGACTGAGCCGGAGTCGATGCCGGCGCTCACCGCCGGCGGTCCGGCGCTCGTCCACTTCGTCGAATACGCGCAGCTGAACAGCGTCCGCACCCTCCCTTACCTGGTCGAGTGGCAGCGGCGCTACCGGGAGGCGGGGCTGAGCGTGATCGCGGTGCAGGCGCCGCGCTTCCCTTTCGCCGCCGAGCCCGCCAACGTCGCTGCCGGCCTGGCCGAGCACGGGGTCGAGTTCCCGATTGCGATCGACGCCGAGCACGACCTCTGGGCCGCCTACGGCTGCAAAGGTTGGCCGAGCCTCTTCCTCTGGAGCCTCGGCGGCGCCCTCGCCTGGGCCCATTTCGGCGAGGGCGAATACCAGGCGACCGAGGAAGCGATCCAAGCCGAGCTGCGGGAGATGGACGCGCTGCAGCAGCTGCCAGCTCCGCTGGCGCCGCTGCGGGCGACCGACGCGCCGGGCGTCCACGTCATCCCCCCCACCCCCGAGCTCTTCCCGGGCGGCTCCTACGAGCGCCCCTGGGTCGCGGGCGAGGACGGCGAGGACCTGGCGCTCGACTACCAGGCCGGCGGCGCCTATGCGACGGTCGAGGGCGACGGCGAGCTGCAGGTCGAGATCGACGGCCAGTGGCGGACGATCCCGGCCGGCCCCACCCCCGGCCTCCGCACCCTCGCCGAGCACCCGTGCCACGAGGCCCACAGCCTCGTCATCCGCCCCACCCCAGGCGTCAAGATCTGGTCGCTCAGCTTCGCCCCCGGCATCCCATAGACGCGGGCTCCGCCCGCAAGGAGGAACCCCATGATCACCAAGCTCGACTTCATCGGCATCCCGTCGACCGACGCCGATCGCTCGCGCGCCTTCTATGTCGACACCCTCGGCCTCCGCCCCGACGAGCACGGGCAGTACGAGTTCTGGGTCGGCGAGACCTGCTTCGGCATCTGGGAGCCGGGCAAATGGGGCTTCGAGTTCACGCCGCAGAAAAATGCCTCCGCGGCCCTGCACGTCGACGACGTCGCCGCCGCCCGCGCGGAGCTGGAAGCCAAAGGCGTCGAGTTCAACGGCGAGACGATCGACACCGGTGTCTGCCACATGGCCCTCTTCACCGACCCCGACGGCAACGACCTCGTCCTGCACCACCGCTACGCGCCGTACGGCGACTGAACGAGGGGCGAGTTAACTGTCCTATTGCGAGGTTAACTCGCCACTTGCCGGCTAAGCCTGTGCCGCGACCTGGTCGCGGATCTCCTTCGGGAGCATGAAGCGGACGTCCTCGTGGACGGTGCGAAGCTCGGAGACGTCCTCGGCGCCGCGATCGCGGAAGAAGGGGACGAGGCTCTCGACCAGCTCCTCGGGGGCGCT
>DASTGL010000053.1:0-3307 GCA_035719145.1 Solirubrobacterales bacterium | reverse complement strand
AGGCGACGCCGCCCCGCCCAAAAGCTGCTCTCCCGCCGATGCGCTTGCGGCCTCGGGCAGGCTGACGGCGGCGGAAGCGGCCTACGCCAAGGCGCTCGAAAGCCCGACCACCAGGAAGTGCGGCAGGGAAGGCCTGCGCAGCCTCGACAAAGCGCACGCGGTCTGCGCCCGCGGTGCCGCCTTGGCCGCCGCGGGCCAGGGCGCGGAGGCGCAGGCCGCCTACGAAGAAGCCCTGAAGACGAAGCCGGGCGCGAAATGCGCCGCCCACGGGATCGGCGCCGCGCAGGACGGGTTCCTCGACGACCCCGGGGAAGCGAGCAAGACCATCCTCGCCTGGGCCGGGTTGACGGCCTTGGCGGCGGGCGGTGTCCTGCTGATCCTGGCGATCCTGGGCGGTCTGCTGACCCGGGTCAGGCTGCTGCGCCGGGTCTGGCCGCTGAGCCGGATCAACCCCGTCCGGGTCGGGATCGTCCCCTTCGAAGACGGCTCGGACACGGCCAAGCGAGGGGCGACGCTGGCGGCCCTTGTCCGGACCAAGATGGACAGCTTCGGGGCCGAACGGACGGGCATGATGATCGACTCCCAGGCGGCGATCGAGGAGACGCTCTGGACCAAGTTCGGCGCGATCAACGACCAGGCGAAAACGGTCTCGGCGATGCTGCAGCTGATCGGCCTCGTCTATCCCTACCGCCAGTTCGAAGCCAAAGGGGTCCTCCTGGCACCGGAAGGCTCCGGTCTCGGCATAACGCTGACGGTCAACAGGAAGCGGGAGCTGGTGCGGGTGGCGACGCTCTGGGCGGGGACGTTCGGAGCGGTGGCCGCCGCCGAGGGGCAGCCCGATCCCTCCCAGGCTCGCCTTGCCGGGCCGGTTGCCGCCTGGATCACGCACGTGACGGCGATGGCCGCCGGCGAGAAGCCGGGGGGCGCCGAGGATCCGATCAGCTGGGCGATGTACAAAGCGGGCCGGGAACAGGAGAGCGAGGACGATCCGACGACCGCCGAGAGCCTCTACAGGTCAGCGCTCGCGACAGATCCCCTCAACTGGGGCGCCCACACCCGGCTGGGAGTGTTCGAGAACGACCGCTACGAATACGCGTCGGCGGTCGACCACCTCGAGCGGGCCTGCAAGGCACTGGAAGGCAAGGAGCTGCGTACGCAACGGCACCGCCGCAACCCCGACTGGTACCGGGTGAAGTTCAGGCTCGCCTCGACGCTGGCCAACGACGCCTACAAGAACCACCGCTCGTTCAAGCGGGCGGGGAAAGAGATCGACGAGCTGCTCGACGCGTGCTGGTGGGCGCTGGAACCGTGGCCGTGGGAACGGCTCTCGAAGAGCAACCGCAAGCTGCGGAAGTTCGTCGCCACCGCGGCCGAGCCCTCCGCCCTCGACCTGAAAGCGCTGATCGACCTCTGCCTGCACGACCGCGAGCAGGGCGAGCCCCGACACGAGGATCTGAAGACCGTCCGCCGCCGCCTGCAGCGCGAGGAAGCGGTGTCGCCGCGCACCGTCATCGACGCGCTGATCGCTGACAAGAAGGAACCGAAATCGAGCTTCCTCTTCGACGTCGCCTGCTTCTTCCAGATCGCGGGCGAGAGCGCTCTCGCGCGCGACTACGCACGGCGGGCCTGGCGGGGGGTGCCCGCGGACGAAGTCAAACGGACCGAACGGCGGGTCGCCGCCGACCCGATGCTGCGCGAGATTCCCGACGTGCGGGCGGAGGCGCTGGGCGAGCCTGCTTAGAAGGGGCGCGGCGCTACGAGGAGCGCGACGACCACGGCGACCGCGAAGGTGATGAGCGCGGTCTTGAACGGAGCGGGTGGGGCGGAACGGAGCATGGCCCTGAAGTTAGGCAGTTATTTGTGATCTGCCTGTGCAAAAGAACACAGATTGATCTGCATCACACTGAGCAGGTTTTTCACCTGCGGATCGCGAAGCGTCGCTAGCTCGATCTGGCGCTCGGCGTCATAGGAGGAGGTCGGGACGGGACCGGCGGCGGGGTGGCAGCCGATCTCGGTCCAGCCGGGCGGAAGCGCGCGGATCAGCTCGGTCAGCGCCGTGGGGGTGATCCCGTCGGGAAACGGTTCGCCCTTGCCGCTCTGGCCGTAGAAGCCGCCCTCGTAGCGGATCGCCCGGTTGCGCAGCGGCACCCCCAGCTCGGCGGCGAGCGCCTCCGCCACCCCTTTCGCCGGCTCGGATTCGTGGACGTGCTGGTGGGAGTCGAGGTGGGTCGGGTCGCGGCCGAGCAGGGCCCGGAAGCGCTCCAGCTGCGCGCCGCACTCAGCCTTGACCGCGGCGGCGTCATCGCCGTCGCAGTGCGAGTAGGCGAGCGTCCACTCCCCCGCCTCGTAGTTCCACTCGCCAAGGTCGATGTGCAGGCCGATCGCCAGCTCGGGGAACGCAGGCGCCCGCTCGGCGGCGGCAGCGGCCGCCCCCTGGCGGACCATCAGGCTGGCGCTGGTGACGATGCCTTCGGTGTGGGCGGCGAAGATGCCGTCGTTGACGGCGGCGGAGAGGCCGAGGTCGTCGGCGTTGACGACGAGGAAGCGATCCTCGCTCACAGCCCCAGCTCCTCGGCCAACGCGGCCGCCTCGCCGAGCCAGTCGTGCCGCTGCCCCTCCGGCGGGACCCAGGAGGGCGGAGCCCAGCCGAGCCACTGGATCGCCACTTGGAGGCGGGCGAGGTCGAGATCGCGAGCGCTGAAGGACGGCACCCCGGGCTCGCCGGCGTAGGCGGCGGCGATCGCATCGCGGTCGGCGGCGGGCCAGCCGCTGACGAGAGCGGCAAGATCGCTGAGCCCAGGCCCAGCGGCGGCGAGCTCCCAATCGACCGATGCCACCCGCACCCCCTCCCCGAACTGCATCAACTTGTCTACCTGCTGGGTGGTCAAGTTGATGCAGTTCGGGTGGGTGACCAAGACGTTGGAAGCGTAGAACTCGCCGTGGAGGACGGTTCGCGGCAGGGAGCTGAGGGCCTCGACCACCTGCTCGTGGCGCTTGCGGAGCCAGGCGATCGTCTGCGCTGAGCCGTCGTCGCGCTGGGTGGCGAAGCGCTCGGCTCGCTCGATCCAGTCGCGGTAGAAGCCGGCGTCGTGCTCGATCAGCCGCTCCTCCTGCCGGTGGCGGTCTAGCTCGGGTGCCATCGCGACGTGGAAGCGGGCGAGCCAGCGGGCGGCCCCCTCCCAGAGCTCGCGCTCGCCGACCTGGAAGAGCTCGCGTCCCTCGACCCACTCGACGAAGAGCCAGTGGCGCGCCTCGTCAACCGCCGCCCCGAAGAACTCTGGCGGCCCCGGCGGCGCCTCTGACAAGA
>DASTGL010000052.1:0-2568 GCA_035719145.1 Solirubrobacterales bacterium | reverse complement strand
GAGCCGCTCCTGCGAGCGGCTGGCGAGAGCGACCCGCGCCCCCTCCCGAGCCAGCGCCGCAGCCACGCCACGCCCAATCCCCCTGCTAGCGCCCATAACCAGCGCGACCCGCCCCTCGAGTCCAAGATCCATGCCCAGACCCTAGCCCCACCCACGCCGCTCAAACCCCTCTGCGCGGGTAACCTTCAAGACGAGCGCCCGTAGCTCAGTGGTCAACGGGTCCTTTCGGGGGCCCAAAGAGCGTCGGTCTTTCAAGCCGAAGGTCGCGGGTTCGACTCCCGTCGGGCGCATTCCTTGGTGTTCCGGGCCGTGCCGCGCATTGCGCGGTGCAGAGCCAAGTCTTCGGTCTAGCGCGGGATCGACGTTCCGGCGGCGTCCGGGCGATTCCGCGCGGTTCCGGCGCGTCCGTGTCGCATCTTGGTCACATCCAGAGCTTGTAGTTGCGCGCTAAATGAGTTCTTCGACGCCCCTTAGCTCAGCGATTGGCTCCCGCTGTTCGCGTCCTCGATGGTCGCGGTAAAGCAGGGAGAACTTCAGCTGCTCAAAGCTCTGGAGGAAGGCGCGAAGTCTCTCTCCATCCTTGAAGTCGATCATGTAGCTGAGGGCATCATCAAGGCGTTCTCGCGGCGCAATCGAATACGAGTTCCCCCAACGCTCAATCCAGACTCGACGGCCCATGAAACCGCCTGGTAGGTCTTCCGACTTCCACTCTCGGGTTTGCGGCTCTTCAACAATTGTCGACCCATCCGGAAGCCAAATCTCCAGTCGCGGCTTCTCGATTGATCCCCGTCCCGACGCAAGATTGAGGAGTTCGATTTCGACCTCAAACTCGAAGAAGCTGTCATTCAGCCCTTGCGCGGACTGATCCCGAAGCTGCTCCACTGCATCGGGCTCGTATCGCAGCAGCACCCGCTCGAAGACGAGCTTGAAGCGGTTCGTCCACCACTGCGCAATGAGGCTTACAGCTCCCGTAGTTGCACCGAATGCGGCAACGACAATCGTTAGCCCGTTCGAGGACATGGGCTATTTGTGCTTTTCAGAGAGCTTTGCCAGCTCGGCTATAGAAACGTCTAGCGCCCTGGCAATGTCTACCGCCGCTCCCCAGGATGGATTGGCATGCCCTCGTTCAATCATCGACAGGTGGCCCACGGTGATCTCTGCCTCTTGGGCGAGTGCTTCTTGCGTGAGGCCGCGCTTGCCTCGAAGCTCACGGATCGCGGCTCCAAGGGTTGGCTGTGGCTTGGCGGCACGTCGCATTCCTGCACGCTTTCAAACGCAGGCGAAATGGTCTACTTGAAATTTCAGTTGTGAAATTTCGTAAGTTGCGATAGCGTCCTCGCATCCAGACAAAAAGCGCCCCCGCGCTGCGTGAACAGCCGGGGGCATGGCACAGGAGGCAAAGCTCCCATGCACGACAAGCCTATTGGCGCCGCTCAGGAGGGCGCCACGACCGCGGCCCAGGACGTTAGAGACCGGGCGCGCGTCCTACGAGAAGTCCTCGACCTCTACCCGGAGACCCTGACGCTCGACGAGCTGGTCCGCGAGCTGACGGTCGACTCGGTGGAGTTCCAAGAGCGCGATCGCGTTCAGCGAGCTGTTCGCGATTTGATCGCCGGCGGTCTGATTCATCGGGTCGGCGATCTCGTCCTGCCGACCCGAGCGGCGGTCAACTTCCACGGCCTCAGCGAAGACTGAACAGAGCGGAAAGGCCAGTTCGCAATCGAGCAATGACCAAAGCAGTCCGTAACCCAAGCCATAGGGCACATGGAACCAAGGAGGTAAAGCAAGGGGGAGGGCAGCCAGAAGCAAGGCACCCAGCGATGAGAGAAGCCAAGGCTCTGAGGCAGGAACCAGAAGCCGCCTCACAAGCGACAGTCCCACGTCCCGACACACTACGAACCCTCCGGATTCGGACTTTTCGGGCCGCCCCTCCCGCCCCTCCGGGCAGCCAATTTTGGCACGGCTTCGCCGTGCTGAGGCTGCCCTTAAGGAGGGCCGGGAGGGGGTCTGACCTTCGGTCGTCCGGAAGGCATCGGGATGAAGCCGATGCAATCGCCGCTGGCTCTGGACATAGGGGGCATGGAGAGGAAAACGAACAAGCCCAGCTTCTTCACCGAGTGCACCCTCGCCGACTTCCTAGCTGTCTCCGACCGAACCGTCCGCAACTGGATCAGGAGCGGGAAGCTGCCCAGCTACAAGTTCGGAGCGGCGCGACGGATCGACCCAGCCGACGTCGAGGACTTCCTCGCTCGGCATCGGGACGAGGCGGCATGAGACGCGAGAAGCCGATCAAACGCCGCAACCCCTCTGGGGAGATCGTGTGGATGGCGAGGTACACCGGCCGCGATGGCAAGCGCCGTATCGCCAAGCCCACCTGGAACCGCGGCAAAGGCACCTTCAAGAGGAAGGCCGATGCGCAGAAAGCTATCGACGAGGCCTACGGCCTTTCGGATCGGCCTGACACCCTCGGCGACTACTCCGCCACTTGGACCGAACGCCACCCGCGATCCGAACGCACCAACGCGACGAACGACCACCGCATCAGCCGGGTCGCTGACGTTGAGATCG
>DASTGL010000051.1:0-3824 GCA_035719145.1 Solirubrobacterales bacterium | reverse complement strand
CGAGGAGCAGCAGGTCGGGGCGGGTGGCGAGGGCGCGGGCGAGCGAGGCGCGGGTCAGCTCGCCGCCGGAGAAGGTCGCGAGCGAGCGCCCGGCCTGCTCGTCGTCGAAGCCGAGCCCGCGCAGGACTTCGAGGACGCCGTCGCGCCAGCGGTAGCCGCCGCCGGCTTCGAGCCGCTGCTGGGCGGCGGCGTAGGCGCGCATCGTCTCCTCCTCCCCGTCGCCCATCGCCGCCTCCAGCCGCGCCAGCTCGGCCTCGGTCTCGAGCATGTCGGTGCGGCCGGAAAAGACGTACTCGCCGAGCGTCGCCTGCGAGTCCCGCGGCGGCCGCTGGTCGTGGAGGGCGACCCGGGCGCCCCGCTGCACGCTCAGCGACCCCGCGTCAGGTGCCAGCTCCCCCGCCAGCACCCGCAGCAACGTCGACTTGCCGGCGCCGTTGCGGCCGGACAGGGTCATCCGTTCGCGTGGCTCGAGCTTGAAGGAGACGTCTTCGAAGAGGAGCTTGCCGCCTACGTAGACGTCGAGGTTGGTTGCGGTGGCGATCGCCATCCCTGCAAGGTAGGCGAGAGCCGGGGGAGGGGGTCGGACGCTGGCCGAGGCGGGACTCCATCCCGCCACCGGTGGCGACGCCACCCAGCTCGGCTCCGGAGACATGCTCCTCGAGGCGCTCGTCGCCTGAGCCGGCGTGACGCTGCGAGCGGTCGCCACCTCGGTCGGGATCTCCGTCGAACCGGAAGCGTCCACGCCGAGGGTGAGCTCGATTTCCGCGGCACCCTGGCGGTCGACCCCCAGGCGTCGGTCGGCTTCAAGTCAATCCGCCTCCGCTTCGAGCTGAAGACCGAAGCCGACGAGGAGGAACTGGCGACGCTGCTGAGGCTGACCGAGCGCTTTTGCGTTGTCTTCCAGACCCTGGCCGCCGCCGCCCGAGCTCAGCGCAGCGATCACCTGAGTGTCCCCCACCTTTGTCCCGCTATGCGAGGCAAAAGCAGGGAGCGCTCCGGTCATTTCCTTCGCTATGCGGAAGAAATGACCGGAGCACTAGCTAGTGATAGTTGGTGGCGATCTGCTCGATCGTGCCCATGGTGCGGATCGTGCCGGGGCCGAGGACGGCGTCGATTGCCTTCAGGTCTAGGTCTGAGTCGCTGATGCCGCCGCTGGGCAGCCAGTAGAGCTCGCGGCTCTCGATCGCCAGCAGGTCCTCGTCGCCTGCCAGCGCGAGCACCTTCTTCTTCGCCGCCTTGGCCGGCTTCTTCTTCAGCAGTGAGATCTGGAGCTTGCCCTTCGATTTCGCGACCCGCTTGCGGTCGAAGGGCTTCTGTGCAGCGATGGCCGCCACCTCTTCGATGCTGCGGAGAAAGACCGGGACGTCGTAACCGAGCCGCTCGTCCAATTCGGCTTCGACCCGCTGCGCCAGCTTGGACTCGCTCTCACGCGAGGGCGTCGAGAAGATCACATTGCCGCTGGCGCGGAAGGTCGCCACCTCCTCGAACCCCATCTCCTCGAAGTGGCGGCACAACTCCTCGTTCTTGATCCGGCGGCCGCCGAGGTTCATCCCCCGCAGGAAGGCGACGTAGCGCTTCATCGCGCCGACCCTAGTCGTTAGCGACGGGAACGAGTCCGGCGTCGCCGCCGGCGAACCGCCCGCGCGCGGGCGGCGTTGCGAAGCAGCCTCGACAGCGCCTGGTCCCGCCGCCACTCCCCCGGGGTGCGGATGCCCTTTGTCTTGTTGCAGGGGCGGCAGGAGGCGACGAGGTTGCTCGGTGAGGTCGCGCCGCCCCGCGCCCGCGGTGCGACGTGGTCCACCTCGGTTGCCTCTCGGCCGCAGTAGTGGCAGGTCCAGCCATCGCGGTGCAAGACGGCACCGCGCAGCAGCGGGTGGATTCGCCGCTGGGCGGGATCCCGTGCGGCCGGGTCCCAGTGCAGAAGTGGGTTGGAGAGATCGGGAATCAACCTTCGAACCGTCCCCGAAGGAAAAGGTTTCTCCCTTAAACCAATCTTTATCTGACATCCCACGAAGGAGGCGGATCGTCCCCGCAAACCGGGACAATCTGCGGTCATGGACGACGTACTGCCGGACGTGCTGGTTCCAGGCCTCGACCTGGTCTTCTGCGGCAATGCCGCCGGCAAGGTTTCGGCACGGAGGGGCGCTTATTACGCCGGGCCCGGGAACCTCTTCTGGCCGACCCTGCATGAGGTCGGCCTAACCTCAGTCCGTCTGTCCCCGGAGGAATTCCGGCGCATGCCGGAATTCGGCCTCGGCCTCACCGACGTCTGCAAGGTCCGCTTCGGCTCCGATGCGGAAGTGGGCACCGCTGGCCACGACGCCGCTCGCCTGGAGAAAGCGGTGGCGCGAGTGGCATCCAGGCGGCTCGCCTTCGTCGGCAAGCAAGCGGCAAAGGTAGCGCTGCGGCGTTCCGTCGAATACGGCCCGCAGAGCGAGCCGTTCGCCGGGGCGGAGGCCTGGGTTCTTCCTTCCCCTTCGGGCCTGGCTCGCGGCTTCTGGAGCGTTGAACCATGGCAAAGGCTCGCCGATGCTGTCGCTTCTCAGCGCGAGCGAAGTTGATCCCGCACCTCACTTCTGGGGGCGCTGAGCCCAGAACATTGCATTATTAAATGTCAAAGTTTTGGATTTTTTTATATGCATCAAGTGACATTGGTAAAGCGCTGCACCCGCCGCTACGCAGCTAGCGGTAGCTGATATCCAATCCGTGAGGATCGTGGCGCCAACCATCACGCCTCAATTCTACTGCGCTCCTCAGGCCGGAAATCTCACTTGCTACGTCGCTGTTCGAAGGCTTCGGCCGTGGTCGCCAGGTCCGCCACAGTCACCTCAAGCCCCACGGCGACCCGGCGCGCGGTCCCCCAGCGGGGGTTGCCTTCACCCTGCTCCAAGCGAGAGACGAAGCTCGGGTTGACGCCGAGCCGCCGGGCCAGGGCGCTCTGTGTCAGCCCTTTCTCGGTTCGCAATTTTCGCACCGCCCACGCGAACTCCTTCTGTGGCTCCCTGCCGCTGGTCACTTCCAGCAGCAAACAGGCTCAGTCCTTCCAGGTATATAGAGAGAAGCTCAAGTACTTAAAGAGAACAGGCCAATCCCCTTGAGGACTGGCCTGTCGTCGATGGAGGCGCCGAGATTCGAACTCGGATCCGCGGACGCGGTGCGAGGGTGTCTACAGGTTTAGCTGGCGCTTGATTCTCGTCTCCCGGGGTCCGCGCCAGCGGGCGCTGCGGGAGATAGAGCCCCTTCGTTGTTCCCTGGCGGTCGGGGCGATCCGCCGGGGTGAGCCCGATTCTGAAGCCGGTGCCCCTCCCCTCGGGCGAGGGAGGACCGACTCTCACAGCGCTTAGCTATTGACTAAGCGGCGAGGGCGAACTCATGGTCCGCACGTATTGGTTTGTGCTGGGGTTTAACGAGGCCTCCAGCAACCTCGACCTGCAACCGTTCGCACGAGTCGACCACGTCGAAGCCTGTCGCCCCCGTGCTTGCGATGCCCCTCCATCCTACCGAGCCGGCACCGCAGACCTGAAAGGATGCGCCCGGTGAGCGAGCGCAGCTACGACGCGATCGTCCTCGGCGCCGGCCCGGCCGGCGAGGTCTGCGCCGGGCGCCTGGCCGACGGCGGCCTGCGGGTGGCGATCGTCGAGCGCGACCTGGTCGGCGGCGAATGCTCCTACTACGCCTGCATGCCTTCGAAGGCGCTGCTGCGCCCCGCCGACGTGCTCGCCGAGGCGAAGCGGATCCCGGGCGTGCCGACCGGGCACGGCGAGCTCGAGCCACAGCAGGTGCTCGCCCGCCGCGACGAGGTCGTCCACGACCTCGACGACTCG
>DASTGL010000050.1:0-10820 GCA_035719145.1 Solirubrobacterales bacterium | reverse complement strand
TGAAGCTCGGAATCGCCCCCGGCGTCCGCTATCTGGAGGGCGGCTGGCAGTCGCTGGTCGACGCGCTGGCGGCGAAAGGCGAGGCGGCTGGAGCGAGGCTGCGAACCCGCGCCGCGGTTCGCGTCATCCACCAGGAGGCCGGCGGCTGGACGGTGGCGCTGGACGAGGAGACTCTGCACGCCGACGTCCTGGTCGTTGCCGTCGGCGAGCCCGGCGACGCCGCCAAGCTGCTCGGCGACCGGGCTCCGGCCGCGCCCGGCCCCGCCGCCGAGCTGAGCGTGCTTGACCTCGGGCTGCGCAACCTGCCGCGGCGAACCCGTCGCTTCGCCCTCGGCGTCGATGCACCTACCTACCTCTCCCGCCACTCTCCCCCCGACCATCGCGACGGCGCCCTCCTCAGCCTGGCCAGCTACGCGCGCGAGCCTCGCGAGGCGTTGGAGGAGCTGGCGGACACCGTCCAGCCCGGCTGGCGCGACCGGCTCCTCTTCGACCGCTTCCTGCCGCGGATGGTCCCGGTCTCGGCGATCGCGACGCCGCAGGCGGGCGGGCTCGGCGGTCGCCCGCAGGTCGATCGAGGCGACGGCCTCTTCCTCGCCGGCGACTGGATCGGCCCCGAGGGCTGGCTGGTCGACGCAGCGATCTCCAGCGGCGCTGCGGCCGCGGCGGCGGCGCTGCGGAGGCCGGTGGCGGCGCTGGCATGAACGAGGACGCCTTCGCCGCCTGCCGACCGCGGCTGCTGGGCATCGCCTACGGCCTGCTCGGCGAGCTGACCGAGGCGGAGGACGTCGTCCAGGACGCCTGGCTGCGCTGGAACGGCGCCGACCGAGACGCAGTCCGAAACGCCGAGCCGTTCCTGGTCACCGTGACGACGAGGCTGGCCCTCGATCGCCTGCGCTCCGCCCGCGCCCGCCGCGAGGTCTACGTCGGCCCCTGGCTGCCCGAGCCGCTGGTGACCGATCCCGAGACGCCGGAGACGCAGGCGATCGAGGCGGAGCGGCTGAGCCTGGCGCTGCTGGGCGCGCTCGAGCGGCTGAACCCGGTCGAGCGGGCGGTGCTCGTCCTGCGCGACGTCTTCGACCTCGAGTACGCGGAGATCGCCGACATCCTCGAGAAGACCCCCGCCAACGTCCGCCAGATCGCCAAGCGCGCCCGCGACCACGCCGGCGACCCGACCCGGCAGAGGGAGGTCAGCGCAGACGAGCAGGAACGGTTGGCGACCGCCTTCCTCGCCGCCTCGGTCTCCGGCGACGTCGAGCAGATCCGCGGCCTCCTCGCCGCCGACGCGATCATGTACACGGACGGCGGCGGGGTGGTGATCGCGGCTCGCAAACCGATCTACGGGGCCGACAAGATCGCCCGCTTCATGGTCGGCGTGCAGCGCAAGTCGCAGTTCCCCGACGACCCGGAATACACCCCGGTCCTGGTCAATGGCGATCCCGGCGTGAGGATGGACAGCGCCAGCGAGGGCTTCCTCAGCATCATCGCCGTCGAGGTTGCCGAGGGCTCGATCCAGGGGCTCCGCTTCTTCAACAATCCCGAGCGGTTTCCTGTCGAGTTCCCCCGGCGCTCCTAGCGGGCGCACCTTCACCTAGACACACGACTGAAACATCCGTTCGATCTGCGCGTGGGGACTGTCACAGTGTGTGTGACTCTGGCACACTCTGATTTCTGGGTAACTCTGAACTTTGGATGGAAAGGAACTAGATGCCCCCCGCTAACGTTTTCGACGAGGCCCGCGACGCCCTTGAGAGGTCGGTCCGCGAGCTTCGCGAGCAGCTGAGCCAAGCCGAGGAAGCCCTCGAGAAGCTCGGCGGCAAAGTCACTCAGCGCGGCCCTGGTCGCCGCCCCGGTCGTCGCGGTCCCGGTCGCCCCAAAGGCAGCACCAATAAAGCCAGCAGCAGCACGGGCGGCACCACCGCCCCGCGCAAACGCCGCAAACGCCGTGGCGGCACCCGTGCCGACCAGGCGGTGAAATTGATCGAAAGCCAGCCCGGCATCAGCGCCTCGGACGTGGCTAAAACGATGAAAATCAAGCCGAACTACCTGTACCGCGTGCTCGGCGACCTGGAGAAAGAGGGTCGTGTGAAAAAGGACGGGCGCCAGTATTACCCGGCCGGGGGTTGATCGGTACTCCATAGTTACTGCAACTGATTGCAGCAATAGAACAAAAGGGGCCGGCTTTCGCCGGCCCCTTTTTATAGGTGCAGTTAGGGAACCCGATCTAAACGAGGCCGAGCTGGCTGACCGCGTCGCGCTCCTCCTGCAGCTCCATCACGCTGCGGTCGATCCGCTCGCGTGAGAAGTCCGGGACGTCGAGGCCCTGGACGATGCTCCACTCGCCGCCGCTGCAGGTGCAGGGCATGCCGCAGACGATCCCCTCGCCGATCCCGTAGGAGCCGTCGGCCGGGACGCCCATCGAGACCCAGTCGCCGTCCGGCGTACCGAGGACCCAGTCGTGGATGTGGTCGATCGCCGCGTTGGCGGCGGAGGCGGCGCTGGAGGCGCCGCGGGCGTCGATGATCTCGGCGCCGCGCTTCGCCACCCGCGGGATGTACTCGTCGGCGATCCAGGCCTCGTCGTCGACCGCGTCCCAGGCGCTTTGACCCTCCACCTTGGCGTTGACCAGGTCGGGGTACTGGGTGGCCGAGTGGTTGCCCCAGGCAGTCATGTTGGCGACCGCGGAGACCGACTTGCCGAGCTTGTTGGCGAGCTGCGACTTGGCCCGGTTGTGGTCGAGCCGCATCATCGCGGTGAAGCGCTCGCGCGGAACGTCGGGCGCGTTGGAGAGCGCGATCAGGCAGTTGGTGTTGGCGGGGTTGCCGACGACCAGGACCCTGATGTCATCGGCGGCACCGGCGTTGATCGCTTCCCCCTGCGGCTTGAAGATGCCGCCGTTGGCCTCGAGCAAGTCGGACCGTTCCATGCCCGGGCCGCGCGGGCGGGCGCCGACCAGGAGGCCGACGTTGGCGCCGTCGAAGGCCTGCTTGGGGTCGTCGGTGATGTCGATCCGCGCCAGCAGCGGGAAGGCGCAGTCGTCGAGCTCCATCGCCGTGCCCTCGGCGGCTTTGATCGCCTGCGGGATCTCCAGCAGGCTGAGCTCGACCGGCGTGTCGGGGCCGAGCATCTGACCGCTGGCGATGCGGAACAGCAGCGCGTAGCCGATCTGGCCGGCGGCGCCGGTAACGGTGACCTTGACGGGAGTGCTCACTAATCCTCTCCTCGGAGTTAGGGGTTTGAAGGTCTGAAGGTCGTTAAGACATCGCGCGCTGGAGGTTCTCGTCGATCGAGGCGAGGAACTCCTGCGTCGTCTGGTACCCCTGATCGCCGCCGACCAGCAGCGCCAGGTCTTTGGTCATCTTCCCGCTTTCCACCGTCTCGACGCAGACCCGCTCGAGCGTCTCGGCGAACTGCGAGACGGCGGGGGTGTCGTCCATGCGGCCGCGGGCGCTGAGCCCGCGGGTCCAGGCGAAGATCGAGGCGATCGGGTTGGTCGAAGTCGGGTTGCCCTGCTGGTGCTGGCGGTAGTGGCGGGTGACGGTGCCATGGGCGGCCTCGGCCTCGACCGTCTTGCCGTCGGCGCTCATCAGCACGCTGGTCATCAGCCCCAGCGAGCCGAAGCCCTGAGCGACGGTGTCGGACTGGACGTCGCCGTCGTAGTTTTTGCACGCCCACACGTAGCCGCCCTCCCACTTAAGGGCGGCAGCGACCATGTCGTCGATCAGGCGGTGTTCGTAGGTGAGCCCGGCGGCCTCGAAGTCACTCTTGAACTCGCTCTCGTAGACCTCCTGGAAGAGGTCCTTGAAACGGCCGTCGTAGCGCTTGAGGATCGTGTTCTTGGTCGACATGTAGACCGGGAAGCCGCGGTCGAGCCCGTAGCGCATCGAGGCGCGGGCGAACTCGCGGATCGACTCGTCGAGGTTGTACATCGCCATCGCGATGCCGCCGCCGGGGAAGTCGTAGACGTCGAGCTCGACCGGCTCGGAACCGTCCTTCGGCGTGTAGGTGAGGGTCAGCGTCCCCTCGCCCGGCACGACCAGGTCGGTGGCTCGGTACTGGTCGCCGAAGGCGTGGCGGCCGATCACGATCGGCTTCGTCCACCCGGGCACAAGCCGCGGGATGTTGGCGATCACGATCGGCTCGCGGAAGATGACGCCGCCGAGGATGTTGCGGATCGTCCCGTTCGGCGAGCGGTACATCTCCTTCAGGCCGAACTCCTCGACCCGCGCCTCGTCCGGGGTGATCGTCGCGCACTTGACGCCGACCCCGTGGCGCTTGATCGCCTCGGCCGCATCGACCGTGATCTGGTCTTCGGTCGCGTCGCGGCTCTCGATCCCGAGGTCGTAGTACTCGAGCTCGACGTCGAGGTAAGGGAGGATCAGCTGCTCTTTGATGAACGACCAGATGATCCGGGTCATCTCGTCGCCGTCGAGCTCGACGATCGGGTTCTCGACCTTGATCTTGGAGTCGGTGGCCACCGGGAAGCGATGCTATCTAGGTCGCGTCGGCGTCCGTGCCTTGGCTGCGTGGCCAGAGTCGTGCCAGAATCGATTCCGATGGCAACCGTCGAACGCCCCAGGTTCGGGAACCACGAGGTGGCGAACCAGCCGCCGCCGCTGGTCGACTACAACGTCTACGCGGCAGACCGCGTCCTGGTCGAGGCCGTCAAGCGCGAGGGGGCGGACTGGGATGAGGGCCGGATCTCAGCGGTCGGCGAGCTTGCCGGCAGCGAGCGGCTGCAGACGCTCGGCGCGCAGGCGAACGAGAACCCGCCGCGGCTGAAGACCCACGACCGCTACGGCAACCGCGTCGACACCGTCGACTTCCACCCGGCCTGGCACGAGCTGATGGGGCTGGCGGTCGAGCACGAACTTCACTGCTCCCCCTGGAAGGACCCGCGGCCGGGGGCCCACGTCGCCCGCGGCGCCGCCTTCATGTGCTTCTCCCAGGCCGAGGCCGGGGTCGGCTGCCCGACCTCGATGACCTACTCGGTGATCCCAGCCCTGCGCACGCAGCCGGAGCTGGCGGCCGAGTGGGAGCCGCGGTTCCTCTCTTCCAGCTACGACCCGGCCAACACGCCGGCTCCGCAGAAGGCGGGCGCCCTCGCCGGGATGGGGATGACCGAGAAGCAGGGCGGGACCGACGTCCGCGCCAATACCACCGTCGCCCGCGCGGTCAACGGCGACGGGCCCGGCGCCGAGTACGAGCTGACCGGCCACAAGTGGTTCATGTCGGCCCCCCAGTGCGACGCCTTCCTCGTCCTCGCCCAGGCCGACGGCGGCATCTCCTGCTTCCTCTTCCCCAGGTGGACCCCCGATGGTGCCCGCAACCGCTTCCGCCTGCAACGGCTCAAGGACAAGCTCGGCAACCGCTCCAACGCCTCCAGCGAGATCGAGTTCGACAACGCCTCCGCCTGGCTGGTCGGCGAGGAGGGCGCCGGGGTGCGGACGATCATCGAGATGGTCAACCACACCCGCCTCGACTGCGTCCTCGGCGGCGCCACCGGGATGCGGGCCGGGATCGCCCAGGCGATCCACCACACCCAGCACCGCTCGGTCTTCGGCCGCGAGCTGGTCGAGCAGCCGCTGATGCGCAACGTCCTCGCCGACCTCGCGATCGAGTCCGAGGCGGCGACGATCGGCGCCCTGCGCCTCGCCCGCGCCTACGACGAAGCGCTGGCCGGCGACGAGGACGCCCAGAACTTCAAGCGCCTCGCCAACGCCGTCCTCAAGTACTGGATCTGCAAGCGCGCCGTGGTCCACGCGGGCGAGGCGCTCGAGTGCCTCGGCGGCAACGGCTACGTCGAGGAGTCGGGGATGCCGCGCCTCTTCCGCGAGAGCCCGCTGAACGGGATCTGGGAGGGCTCGGGCAACGTCCAGTGCCTCGACGTCCTGCGGGCGATGGTCAAGAGCCCGACCTCGGTCGAGGCCTTCTTCGCCGAGGTAGCTGACGGCGCAGCCGCCGAGCCGCGCCTGGCCGCCTTCGCCACCGAGCTGCGCGACGAACTGCCCGGCGACCTGGAGACGATCGAGTCCCGTGCCCGCCGCGTAGTCGAGAAGATGGCCCTAGCCCTCCAAGGCTCCCTCCTCGTCCGCTACGGCGACGAAGCCACCGCCGACGCCTTCTGCGCCTCCCGCCTCTCCGGCGACTGGGGCCAAGCCTTCGGCACCCTCCCCGCCGGCACCAACTTCACCCGCATCATCGAGCGGCACGCTCCGGCTAGCTAGATCCTGACATGCAGTGGGAGTTTTGGTTCCTCTTCAGCCATAACTCCCACTGGATCAGTCCGCACTTCCATACAGCGAAGGAAGTGCGGACGGTAAAAAGCTTTAGGTGGATAGAGGAAAACCGTCCTCAAGGGTTGGACCTAGAGAAAAAGAGGAGGTCACCGAGCGGGATAGGCAGGTGGTGGAAGCGAGGCTGGCAGAAATTGACCGGGGCGAATTTGTCTCTCTCGCCGAGCTTCGGCGGGAGCTAGAAGAACATCGGCGGAAAGTCAGCTGAGTCTTGCGGTGGACTAGCGGGTCGAGTCCCGCAGCGCCCTTCCTACCTGCTCGATCGTGACCACGCCGCTGAGGCGGCCTTCGGCATCTACGGCCATCAGGGCGCCGAGGCGGCGGAGGTTTTGGTTGGCGAGCAGGGCGTCGAGGGGGGTGTCATCGCGGACGAAGAGGCCGATGTCGTGGTCGACCAGGTCGGCGATGTGGGAGCCGGCGCGTTCGAGCTCGGGGACCTCGTCGGCCTTGTCGCGCATGACCAGGCCGAGGAAACGGTGGGCGGTGTCGACGACCGGGAACCAGGGCCAGCGGTAGCGGAGGAAGTACTCGTCGAGCGCCTGCTCGACCGAGAGGTCGCCGGGGATCGTCACCGGCTCGCGGTCCATCACGTCGGCGACGCGGACGTCGCCGATGCGGCTGCTGATCGCCGTCTGCATCGCGGCGCCGCGGGCGGAGCCGTTGATCACCAACCCGATCAGGATCAGCCAGACCGCGCCGAAGGCGGTCAGCACCGCGCCGGTGGCGAGCATGACGAGGCCGGCGCCGATGAAGAGGTAGCCGAAGAGACGGCCGAGGTTGGCGGCGAAGCGGGTTGCGGCAGTGCGGTCGCCGCTGTGCCACCAGGAGATCGCGCGGGCGACGCGGCCCCCGTCCATCGGGTAGGCGGGCAGGAGGTTGAAGACGAGGACGAGAGCGTTGATCGTCACCAGCCAGGCGACCAGCGCCATCCAGGGAGAGACGTCGGAGCGGGTTTCCTGGATCGCCGCCTCGCGGAAATCGGTCCAGCCGGAGCCGACCGTCCCCAGCAGCGCCAGCACGACGACGATCGCGAAGGTCACCGCCGGCCCGGCCAGCGCCACCTTCAGCTCGGTCCCGGGGGAGTCGGCTTCGCGGTCCATCCGCGCCATCCCGCCGAAGATCCAGAGCTGGATCCCGGTGATCCCGATCCCGTTGCGGCGCGCCGCCACCGCGTGGCCGAACTCGTGCAGAAGGATCGAGCCGAAGAAGCCGATCGCGCTCAAGACGCCGAAGATGAAGGGGGTCGTCCCGCCTTCGTCGAGCAGGCCTTCGAAGAAGTTGGTCATGTAGAGGATGACCAGGAAGAGGACGATGAACCAGGACCAGTCGACGCTGACCCTGATCCCGCGAAAGTGGAAGAGGGTGATCGACCCACCGCCGAGTCCGAACATGCGCCCATGGTAAGCGGCTAGCGTTCCCAGCCGTGCCCGAGGAAGCGGATTGGCTGCGAGAGCGGCTCGAGGAACTGGAGCGGATCGAACGGCCGTCGGCGTCGGACGGGGAGCGGCGGGCGGCCGAGTGGCTGGTCGCGCAGTTCGCCGAGTTGGGCGCCGAGGCGCGGATCGAGGCGGAGGGCGCGCACGGGACCTACTGGTGGCCGCTGGGTCTGGGAGCTGGCCTCGGGGCGATCGGGGCGCTGCTCGCGCTGCGCGGTCGGCGCCTGCTCGGCGCCCTCTTCGGCCTCCTCGGCGCCGCCGGCATGGCCGACGATTTCCCGCCCCACCAGCGCCGCCTGCGCCGACTCCTCCCCCGCCGCACCACCTACAACGTCCACTGCGAGCTCGGCGACCCCGATGCCGAGCGGACGGTCGTCTTCATCGCCCACCACGACGCGCCCCACACCGGGGTCGTCTTCCACCCGGGACCGGCCAAAGTCGCCGGGCGGCTGGGGCTGATCGAGAAGACCGACACCAGCCCGCCGCTGATGTGGCCGGTGGTCGGCGGCCCGTTGCTGGCAGCCCTTGGCGCGATCACCGGCAAGCGTCCGCTGGCAAAGCTCGGCCTCCTCTTCAGCACCGGATCGATCGCGGCGATGGCCAACATCGGCGGCAGCGAAGTGGTGCCCGGAGCCAACGACAACGGCAGCTCGGTGGTCGCCCTCCTGGCCCTCGCCCGCCGCTTCGCCGCCGAGCCGCCACAGGGCGTCCGCGTAATCCTGCTCTCAGCCGGCTCGGAGGAGTCCTTCAGCGAGGGGATCAAGGCCTGGGGCGAGCGCCACTTCCCCGAGTTGAAGAAGGACGGCACCCTCTTCCTCTGCTTAGAGAGCCTCGGCTCCCCCCACCTCCTCGTCCTCCGCGGCGAGGGCTTCCTGAAGATGTACGAGTACTCCCCCCGAGCCCTCGCCTTCATGGACAACCTCGCCGAGGAGATGGACCTAGGTCTGGTCCCCAACCTCAGAGTCCGAGCCGGCACCGACGGCCTAGAGCCCCTGGCCGCCGGCTACGAGACCGCAGTCCTCTGCACCTGCGACGACCTGAAACAGGCCAGCAACTACCACTGGCCCACCGACATAGCAGCCAACATCAACTACGCCACCCTCGAACAAGCAATCGACCTCTCCCAACAGGCGATTCGTCGCCTGAGCCACCACTGGCTGTAGGCGGGAGGCGGGGGTGCCCCTCCCCGGACCCTCCCCGCTGTTGTCCGGGAGGGGCACACCCGCCTCCCCCACCAACGTGACCAATTACAAAGTGACGAATCCCGACTACGCGCTCGGGCTTCTGCGCTATAGCATCCGCGCCCGTGCCATCCCATGACGTACTCGTAATAGGGGCCGGGCTCGCCGGCCAGCGGGCTGCCCTCGCCGCCGCCGAGGAAGGCGTATCGGTCGGGATCATCAGCAAGGTCCACCCGGTCCGCTCGCATTCCAACGCGGCGCAGGGCGGCATCAACGCGGCGCTCAACCCCGGTGACTCCTGGGAGTCGCACGCCTTCGACACGATCAAGGGCTCGGACTACCTCGGTGACCAGGACGCAATCGAGATCATGTGCCGGGAGGCGCCCAACGAGGTCCTCCAGCTCGAGCACTGGGGCGTCACCTTCCACCGCAACGACGAGGGCAAGCTCGGCACGCGCGCCTTCGGCGGGGCCTCCGCGGCCCGGACGTATTACATCGCCGACATCACCGGCCAGGCGCTGCTGCACGTGCTCTACGAGCAGTTGATGAAGCACCACGAGCAGATCGACCGCTACGAGGAGTGGTTCGTCACCGGCCTCGTGCAGGACGACGAGGGCAACTGCTGCGGCGTGATCGCCCGCAACATCAAGGACGGCTCGATGGAGCTGTTCGCGGCCAAGTCGACGATCCTCGCCTCCGGCGGCGCCGGCCAGTGCTTCAAGCCGACCACCAACGCGCTGATCTGCACGGGCGACGGCATCGCGCAGGCCTACCGCATCGGCGCCCCGCTGATGGACATGGAGATGATCCAGTACCACCCGACCACGCTGGCCGGGAACGGGATCCTCATCACCGAGGGCGCCCGCGGCGAGGGCGCGCATCTCTACAACGCCAAGGGCGAGCGCTTCATGGAGAAGTACGCGCCCAACAAGCTCGAGCTCGCCTCGCGCGACGTCGTCTCGCGCTCCGAGCAGACCGAGATCAATGAGGGCCGCGGCTTCCCGGACGGCACGGTGGCGCTGGACATCACCAAGGTGCCGCGCAAGCGCACGCTGGAGGCGCTGCGCGAGATCGTCAACATCGGGCGCGACTTCGCGGGCGTGGACATCACGCGCGAGCCGATCCACATCAAGCCCGGCTGTCACTACATCATGGGCGGCGTCAAGTCCGACGTGAACGGCGCGACGTCGATCCCGGGCCTGTATGCGGCGGGCGAGGTCGCCTGCGTCTCCGTCCACGGCGGCAACCGCCTGGGCGCCAACTCGCTGCTGGACACGCTGATCTTCGGCCGGCGCTCGGGCGAGCACGCGGCCGAGCGGGCGGCAGGCATGATGGCGCCCAAGCCGGGCCGCGCCGCGATCAACGACCAGACGCGCGAGATCAAGGAGCTCATGGAGCGCTCCGGCGGCCGCCGCGTCTCGGAGATCCGCGACGAGCTCGGCACGATGATGAACGAGAAGGTCGCCGTGTTCCGCGACCAGGCCGGCCTGCTGGAGGCGCACGAGGTCGTGCGGCGCCTGAAGGAGGAGGCCGGCAGCGCGGAGATCGACGACCGCGGCACGGTCTTCAACCAGGACGTGCTCGGCGCCATCGAGCTCGGCTACATGCTCGACGTGGCCGAGTGCATCGTGGTCGCCGCGCTCGAGCGCAAGGAGTCCCGCGGGGCGCAGTTCCGCACGGACTTCCCGAAGCGCAACGACGACGAGTGGCTCAAGCACATCGACCTCTCGATCAACGGCGCCGACGTGCCCAGTGTCAGCTACTCGCCCGTGACCATCACCAAGTGGGAGCCCCAGGAACGGACCTACTAGGGTTCGACACGCCTTATGCCCGAGTACACGCTCCGCATCCGCCGCTTCTCACCGGAAACCGGTGAGGCCGCGCACTGGGACGACTTCGAGATCGAGCTC